>CAMKJS010000003.1 GCA_946413245.1 uncultured Clostridia bacterium | reverse complement strand
TTCCGTTCAGAGGTAGATTTGAGAGGATATCGCTGGATTGTTCAGCGTTTCCTTAGGGTTTTCCTCCTACAAAAATATTTTATTACACGGGATGAAACTCCCGAATAATACGAACCGAACCGGTAAAAACGGGACTCAAAGCTGTGTCCCAGAGAAGCGAATCAACGCTTCCATCGGCACCTGATAACCTCCACGATTGAAAAACTACAAAAAATCATATCATACCCATTTCTGTTTTGCAAGCTTTTTTTGCCACTTGGAAACTTTCTTCCGAACAACTTTTGCCTGTCAGCCCCACAGCCTCCTCTCTCACAGGCTCCCCTTATAGTAAGGGGAGCTGCCGGCTTTGCCGGCTGAGGGGATAATGCTTTGCCGGCTGAGGGGATAACGCTCTTGACAGACGCGTAACGGACATGCGAAAATACACGCAGGCGAAGGAGAGGCTCTCCTCCGCGGAATTGTGTTGTCTGGAACAGAGGGACGGACCTTTTTGGCCCAAAGGTGGGCTCCCTGTATCACGGATAGGCCAAAAAGGTCCGTCCCTCCGTTCCACTTCGTCCCTCCGTTCCACTTGTTCACCTGAGGTACTGTATGGAAAAACAACTCTTTCTGATCGTGGGCCTGGGCAACCCCGGGGACGAATACGCCCATACCCGGCACAACGCCGGGTTCGACGTGATGGACCGTCTGGAAAAAGCCCTGGGCGTGCAGCCGCGGAACCGGCTCCTGCTGAAAGGCATGACAGCCGAGAGCACCGACGGGATGAAGAAAATCATTCTCTGCCGGCCCATGACCTTCATGAACGCCAGCGGAGACTGCGTTCAGCGGCTCCTGCGCTGGTACGGCTGCGATCCGGACCGGCTGCTGGTGATCTATGACGATATCGATCTCCCGCCGGGCCGGGTGCGGGTCCGCAAAAGCGGCGGCCCCGGCACGCATAACGGCATGCGCTCGCTGGCGGAACGGCTGGGAACCACGGATTTTGCCCGCATCCGCGTGGGCACCGGCAACCGCCCCGCGGGCGGAGACCTGGTTTCGTGGGTTCTGGGCCACTATCCCCCCGAAGAGCAGCCCGCCATGAACGCCGCCTTCGATCTCGCCGCCGACTGTGCCCTCGAATGGGTCAGCCACGGCATCGACGCCGCCATGCGCAAGGCAGCATCGGGACAATAAAACTCTTTTTTCGCAAGCTGTGTAACCTGAAAGTCCATTGGCACCAGACAGGCAACTGGCAGTCCAGGCGGGGTGTTCCGACTGAGGACCTTATCATTTAGCCGGTTCTTTGCGATTGGCAAGGCGATTCGTCAATGCGACCAGCATTGACGGCGAGTGTAACCGAAAGGGAGCAAACTCCATAGTATGGAGTTGCGACCATTGAGGTAACGAGAGCCGCAGACAGAGCTTAGAACCGCTGCTCAAAATGATAGAGGCAAAGCACTGACGACCGACTGTGTCGGGAGTCTCGTCAGTGCTGAGGTCAAGCGAAAGGGAGTAAGCTCCACTGCGTGGAGTTACGACCTTTGAGCTTGCGTGGTGTCCGAAGCGGAATTCCCCAACCGGGATGCCTGTAAGAGGTTTTTTGAGTATGTTGGAAGCCATTCTGAAGTACCTGGATCTGCCCGGAACCGCGGAGCTGCTGAAAGCCGCTCCGGGCACCGCCGTGGCCCTGAGCGGAATCAGCCCCTCCCTGGCCGCTGCCGCCGCCTGCTCTCTGGCACGGCAGAACCGCCGCGTCATGCTGGTGATGGACAACGATCTGAAAGCCGCCCGCGCCTCGGACGACGTCCGCCAGCTGCTGCAGGACGGCTGCGCCTTCCTCCCGGCCGGCGAAATTGACCTGACCCGCGCCGCGGGCAGCCTGGAGAGCAGCTGGCGCCGCCTGGAAGCCCTGTCCGCCATGAGCAGCGAGGACTGCCGGGTTCTCTGCACCAGCGCGGAAGCCCTGTCCCTGCGCATGGGCCCGCCGGAGCCCTTCGCCGCGCTGCGCCTGCGCCTTCGTCCCGGCGATACGATCCCCCTCTCCTCCCTGACGCAGCGCCTTCTGCGCACGGGCTACGAGCGGGTGGCCATGGTGGAGGGCAAGGGCCAGTTCGCTCAGCGCGGCTCCATCCTGGACGTATACCCTCCGGCCCTGAGCCACGGCATCCGGATCGAGTTCTTTGACGACGAGGTGGATTCTCTCCGTTCCTTTGACTGCATCAGCCAGCGCAGCCAGGAGGATCTGCCGGAAACCGAGCTGACGCCGGCCTGCGAAGCCCTGCTGCCGGAGGAGGAATGGGCGGAAGCCGCCCGCCGGATGCGGGCGGCCCTGGGGGCTGCCGCGCCGGCGCCGGAGGAATCCAGGCTGTTCGACGATCTCCCTCCCCTGCCGGAGGACGACGAAGAAGCCTGGTTCGACCGGGAAATCGGCCCCAAAGCCGTGGAAAAAAGCTATCACGAAGCGGAGCGGGCCGAGATGGACCGCCGCGTGAGCCGGCTGCTCGCGGACGCGGACAGCCTGGAAGAGGGAATCCCCTTCCGCCGGATGCGGGCCTGGATTTCCGCGGTATCGGACCGTACCTCCTCCGTCGCCGCCTGGTACCGGCCGGACCTGATTCTGCTGTACGCGCCGGACCGGCTGCGGGAGCGGACAGAAGAACGCCTGCAGGGTTTTTCGGAGGATCTGGCCGCCGCCATGGCCCGGGGAGAAGCCGTCCGGGAGCAGGAAAGCCTGCTGCGGAACTGGGCGGATATCCGCCGGGAGCTGGACGCGTATCCCGTCGGGCTGATGACGGAGATGCTTCTGAGCCTGGGCGGTTTCCGGCCGGAAACCGCCGTCACCGTGGAGGCCGCCGGGCTGCCGGGGTACAGCGGCCAGCTGCGATCCCTGAAAACAGACCTGGATAACTGGAAACAGAAAAATTATCGGGTGCTGCTGCTCTCCGGCGGCGCGGCCCGGGGCCGGCGTCTGGAGGAAAACCTGAAGGAGCTGGGGGCTTCCGTCCGCTTCAGCGAGGAGGAGCCGGAGATCACGCCTGACCGGGCGGTCATTCTTCCCGGCACCCTGAGCAAGGGCTTCCTGCTGCCGGAATGCGGCCTGGCCGTGGTGTCTGACGCGGACATCTGGGGCGAGGGCTACCGGAAGAGTAAGAGCCGCCGCACCAGCGGCGAACGCATCTCCACCTTCACGGATCTGAAGGTCGGGGATTACGTGGTGCACGAGGACCACGGCGTAGGCATTTACCGGGGCATCACGCGGATTCAGAGCGAGGGCACCTGGCGGGATTACCTCCTGATTCACTACGACGGCAACGACAAACTGTACGTGCCGGTGGAGCAGCTGGACCGGGTCCAGCGCTATATCGGCAATCCGAATCAGGCACCGAAGCTGAACCGCCTGGGCGGCGGCGAATGGGCCCGACAGAAGGGCAAAGTACGGGAGAGCCTGAAAACCCTGGCCTTCGACCTGAAAGCCCTGTACGCGGAACGCTATCAGCGGACCGGCTACGCCTTCAGCCCGGAAACCGCCTGGCAGCGGGAGTTCGAGGACGAGTTCCCCTATGAACTCACGCCGGACCAGGTGCAGAGCGTACGCGAAATCAAGGCGGACATGGAAAGCGATCGGAACATGGACCGCCTCCTCTGCGGCGACGTGGGCTACGGCAAAACCGAGGTCAGTCTCCGGGCCGCCTTCAAGGCCGTGATGGACAATAAACAGGTGGCTCTGCTGGCTCCTACCACCATACTGGTGCAGCAGCACTACAATACGATATCAAAACGCTTCCAGCGCACCGGCGCCCGGGTGGATTACCTGAGCCGTTTCCGCTCCGCGAAAGAGCAGAAGCAGGTGCTCGCCCGCCTTGCCGCCGGAGAGATCGATATCCTGATCGGTACCCACCGCCTGCTGGCGAAGGACGTGAAGTTCAGGGACCTGGGCCTCCTCATCGTGGATGAGGAACAGCGCTTTGGCGTGGCCCACAAGGAACTGATCAAGAATATGAAGCGCCAGGTGGACGTGCTGACCCTGAGCGCCACCCCGATTCCCCGCACCCTGCACATGAGTATGGCGGGCATCCGGGATATGAGCGTGCTGGAAACCCCGCCCGAGGAGCGGATCCCCGTGCAGACCCTGGTCACGGAATACAGCGACGCCCTGATCCGGGATGCGATTCTGCGGGAACTGGGCCGCGGCGGTCAGGTATACTTCCTCTATAACCGGGTACGCAGCATCGGGCAGTTTTTCGAGCGGCTCCGGGCGCTCGTACCGGAAGCCCGCATCGGCGTGGCTCACGGACAGATGCGGGAGCACAGCCTGGAGGACGTGATGATGGATTTTTACGCCGGCAGCTATGACGTGTTGCTGTGCACTACCATCATCGAAAGCGGGCTGGACGTGCCCAGCGCCAACACCCTCATCGTGTACGACGCGGAACGCTTCGGCCTCAGCCAGCTGTATCAGCTGCGGGGCCGGGTCGGCCGCAGCAGCCGCCAGGCCTACGCCTATTTCACCGTACGTACGGATCATATCCTCAGTGAAACAGCCCAGCAGCGCCTCGAAGCCATCCGGGAGTTCACGGAATTCGGCGCGGGCTTCCGCATCGCCATGCGGGACCTGGAAATCCGGGGCGCCGGCAACATCCTGGGGCCGGAGCAGCACGGGCATCTGGCCACAGTGGGCTACGACATGTACTGCAAGCTCATGGAGGAAACCCTGAACGAGGTCCAGGGCATCCGGGACGTACGGGAGCTGGAGACCCGGGTGGATCTGCGGGTGGACGCTTTCCTGCCCTCAGACTACGTGGCGGACGAGAAGCAGCGCATGGAGATGTACAAGCGCATCGCCTCCATCCGTACCGACGAGGATCGGGCGGATATTACCGACGAGCTCATCGACCGGTACGGCGATCTCCCGCTGCAGGCGGAAACGCTGCTGGACGTGAGCCAGCTGCGGGCCCTGTGCAACCGGGCCGGCATCAGTCAGGTATCCTTCGGCCGGGACGGCCTTGTGTTCCGCCTGGACGAGCGCTATGTGCCGGAAGCCGGTATTTTCCTGCAGGCCCTGTCTGAAACGGACGGACGGCTGGTACTCAGCGCCCGCAAAGGCGCAGCCCTGCTGCTGAAGGATCCCCGCCTCCAGGAGCGGGAGGCCCTCTCCGAGGCCCTGAAGGTCATGAAAAAGCTGGCAGCGAACCTGGACCGGCTTGAGGCGGAAGCCAAAGCTGCCGCCGAAGCCCCGGATCTCGCTGTGGTACAATGAGTTTTGGGGGATACTCCTGAAAAACTCATTTTCGTAAAAAGACAAGTTGCCACCAACTCCGCTTTGCCAAAAGCCTCCCCTTCTTGGAAGGGGAGGTGGCTCGAAGAGCCGGAGGGAATAAATCAGGAAGCAGAGGATTAAACATGGCAGAACCCATTCATCAAAATGCGCAAACGGTTGAATGCCTCACCGACGGGCGGCGGCTGGACGTGCTGCTCAGCGAAGCCTCCGGCCTCAGCCGCAGCCGGGTAGCCGCTCTGATGGCGGAAGGCTGCTGCGCGGTGGACGGCGCGGAATGCGTCAAGGCCGGGGAAAAACCCCGGCCCGGAAAGTCCGTAACCCTTCGCATTCCCCCGCCCCGGGAAGCGGTTCCGCAGCCCGAGGATCTTCCCCTGGAAATTCTGTATGAAGACGAGGATCTGGCGGTGGTCGTCAAGCCCGCGGGAATGGTCGTCCATCCGGCCGCGGGGCACTGGGACGGCACCCTGGTGAACGCGCTGCTGGGACGGCTGGATTCCCTGGGCAGCATCGGCGGGGAACTGCGTCCGGGTATCGTACACCGGCTGGACAAGGACACCTCCGGCGTCATGCTGGTAGCGAAAAACGACGCGGCCCAGGAAACCCTGAGCCGCATGCTGCAGGAACGCCGGGTGGAGAAACATTACCTGGCCCTGGTGGAAGGAACTATGAAGGAGCCGGAAGGCCGGATCGAGGCGCCGATCGGCCGCAGCAAAACAGACCGGAAAAAAATGGCTGTCGTACCGGAAGGCCGGGAAGCCGTCACGGAATGGAAAGTGCTGGAGGAACGGCGGGGCGCAACCCTGCTGGACGTGCGGATTCTCACGGGACGTACCCACCAGATCCGGGTACACATGCGGCACATCGGCCACCCTGTCTGCGGCGATCCGATTTACGGCCAGCCCCGCGGGCTCAAAGTGCCCCGCCTGATGCTGCATGCCCGCTCCCTGCGCTTCCCCCATCCCCGCACCGGAGAGCCTATGTACTTTGAAGCCCCGGTTCCCCCGGAATTCGAGTAAACAGGAAAAGGAGATCATCGAAGGGATGAAACGCAAGCTGGCCTGGCTGCTCCTGGCCGCCGCGGTGTTCGCGGCAGACCGGGCGGTAAAGCTTTGGGCTCTCACGCTGCCGGATGCAGGTCTCGTGCTGATTCCCGGCATCCTTCAGCTGCGTCATACCGAAAATACAGGCATCGCCTTCTCCCTGCTCAGCGGAATCCCCTGGCTGCCGGCAGTGCTTAGCATCGTAGTCCTGGCTGCCGCGTTTTGGTTTCTGCGCAAAAAGCAGCTGGCAACCTGGCCCATGACGGGGCTCATGCTGATGCTGGGCGGCGCGCTGGGCAATCTGGCGGACCGCCTGCTCTTCGGAACGGTAACTGATATGATCGAACTGCTGTTCGTCCGCTTTGCGGTTTTCAATGTGGCGGATGCCTGCCTCACCGTGGGCTGCGCCGTCGTAATCGTCAGCCTGCTCTTCCGCCCAAAGGACTGGAACTGAACCGCCGACTCAAAGGAGGCCTCTGAAGATGATCAATCGCGTAAAGCAGCTGGTCCGGGAAGGCCAGTCCCTGCTGTCCGGAAAGCCGGTGAACGGTGTTCTGCGAAACAGGCAGTTCTGCCTGCGGTATAGCGTGGACGAGTGTTCCCTCCGGGGAGATCTGCTGCTGATCCGCGGGTGGATTTTTGACGCGCGGCTTCCGGTCAGCCGGCTGGAGCTTGTTGTACGGAGCGGTGCCGAAGAGCGGATATGGGAAATTACCAACCGGACTCAGGCCCGGGAGGATGTAGCGGCAGCCACAGGCTGTCCGGCGGCGGCCCGTTGCGGCTTCACCCAGGCCTTCCGCCTCGGGGACTTCCCGCGGCAGAATCTTCAGGTTTTTCTGCGATTGATCGCCGGCGGCAGCCTCACTGCCACGATCCCCGTCAGTAACCTCGTCATCAAACCGGACGTCGTCCGGGAGGCCCTCCTCCGTGAAGAGGAGCTTGAAAAGGCTTCGAAAAACACTGCGGACATCATTCCGGAAGAAGCCGGCGAAGATCTTCCCGGCGCCGCGGCCGTACAGGCTGCCCTGGCGAAAGACGAATCCCGCGGCTTGATCCTGGCTTTCAGCCACGCGCTGGGAGGCGGGGCGGAAGCCTATCTGTCCGATCGCGTCCGGGAGTGGCAGGAGCAGGGAAAAACAGTCTGCGTCATGCGGTATCACGCGGCGGATAAACACTTCTCCCTGCAGTGCCCGGGCCGGGAAGAGCTCCCCGTTCTCCAGGCTGACCGGCCTGAGCCGCTTTTCGCGATCCTGGCCGGCTGTCGCGCCGAACAGATCTGGGTCAACGAGCTGGTCACCTGGCCCCGGCTGTTTTCCGTGCTTCCCCTGATCGCGGTGCTGAAGCGGCAAACCGGCGCGCGTATGGTGCTCCCTGTTCATGACTACTACCTTCTCAGTCCCGATTTTTATCTCCTTTCCCCGGCGGACGAACAGTTCGGGTTCGACGGAAACGGGTTTTACTGTGACCGGTATTTCGATCTGGAAGGCCGGCCCGCGGAATACGACTGCCCCTGCATCGAGGTCTGGCGCCGCCGGTGGGAAAGGTTTCTCCGCGGCTGTGACGAAATCCGCGCGTTTTCCGGATCCACCCGGGATCTCATAGCCCATGTGTATCCGGACCTGACGAACGTCACCGTCGTTCCGCATCAGGTGGAATACGTACACCCCGTCCATCGGGAGCAAAAGACTACGTCCACCCTGAACATCGGCGTGCTCGGCGTTCTGTCCGATCACAAAGGCCGGCGGATCGTCCGGGATCTCCTGGATCATCTCGAAGCCAACGGCCTGAATATGAAAATCGTCCTGATCGGCTCCGAGGACGAAGGTCTGCTCCGGACAGGCCCTCGGTTCGAAAAGACAGGTCCTTACCGGAAGGAGGATCTGCCGGATATCGTGCTGGAAAAGGATATCGACGTATTCCTGATCCCCTCCGTCTGCCCGGAAACCTTCAGCTTTACAACAGAAGAAATCCTCCGGATGGAGATGCCGGCTGCCTGCTTTGACATCGGCGCGCCGGCGGAACGGATCTCCAGGTACGGAAAGGGGCACATCCTCTCTTCCGCCCGGCCGGAAACCGTCGCGGAAGAGCTTTGCAACCTGACCGGCTGGACTGCCCGGAGCAGCGGTGGATCGGCGGACCAAAAAGAACCGTCTCCCCGGTCCGCAGCAACTCACTCGGCCGCGAAAGCCCTGCAGTTCCTCCGGGAAAAAGGCATGGGAGAAATGATCCGGCGGACCGCTCTGCGCTTCGGAACCCGGGAGGCCGCGAACCGCGCCGCGGAGCGGACCCGCGTGTCTCCGGTGGAGCTCGACCGGCAGCGGAAAGAAACCTTCTCCCGGCCGCTCCGTTTCAGCGTCGTCGTACCGCTGTACAACACGCCTCCGGATCTCCTGCGGGAGATGATCGATTCTGTCCGGCAGCAAAGCTATCCGGACTGGGAGCTGTGCCTCGCGGACGGCAGCGACGAAAACCATCCGGAGGTCGGAGCGTACTGCCTGTCCGCCGCCGGGAAGGATTCACGGATCCGATATCAGAAGCTGGAAAAGAACGGCGGCATCTCGGAAAACTCCAATGCCGCGCTCCGCATGGCGGAAGGGGACTATATCGCCCTGCTGGATCACGACGATCTGCTGACGCCCGATGCCCTGTACGAGATGCGCTCCGCCATCGAAAAGACCGGCGTGGATTTCCTGTACTCGGACGAAATGATCTTCGGCCGGGAGGATCCGGAACTGGCGGAGATCATCCGGTGGAAGCCCTCTTTCTCTCCCGATACGCTGTATACCAACAACTACATCTGCCATCTGACCGTCTTCTCCCGCAGCCTGCTGGCGCAGGCCGGCGATTTCCGGCAGGCCTATGACGGCAGCCAGGATCACGATCTGTTCCTGCGGCTCACCCGCCGGGCCCGGGGCATCGCTCATGTTGCAAAGGTGCTGTATCGCTGGCGCTCCGTGTCCGGCTCCGTGGCTGAGGACATCGGAAACAAGCAGTACGCTGTCGACGCCGGCCGCAGGGCAGTCCGGGATTTCCTGCGGGAAGAAGCAGGTCCGGATGTCCGGGTGGGGAGTACGGACGTCTTCCCGACCATGTATCACGTGCAGTATCCGATCGGGGGGAATCCGGGAGTCCGGGTAATCCTGGACGCCCGCGAAGAAACAGGGGACATCGGGGAAAAGCTCCGCCGGCTCCGGGAGAGCGCCGGATGGGAGCACTGCGCCTGGACCGTCATCGGCGGGGAAATCTCCGGGGACGCAGACCGGATGGAGCCGGAGAAAAACGAAACCCGGCGAAGCCTGTGGAACAGGGCCGCCGGGGAATCGGACGAAGAATATATGTTGTTTCTGGACGGAATCCCGGAACCGCTGTCCGGAAACTGGCTGCGGGAAATGCTGAGCCTGGCCCAGCGGCCGCACGTCGGCGCCGTCGGCGCGAAAATCCTGCTGCCGGAGCGGACCATCCGGCACGTGGGCGTGGTCGTCGGCATGGGTCCGAAGGGACTGGCCGGCCGGCCCTATTACCTGTATCCGGAAAAAACAGAAGGCTATTTCGGCCGCAACGAAGTCGTTCAGAACGTTTCCGCGATCACGGACGCGCTCATGGTCTCCCGGGAAAAAATCCGCGAAGCCGGCGGCTTCGCGGAAGAATACCGGGATGCTCTCTTTGACGCGGATCTGTGCCTGCGCCTGCTGGAAAAAGGATATTACAACGTATTCACGCCCCATGCCTGCCTGCGCATGGGCACGGAGCGCCGTACCTTCTTCGACGTAGGCCGGGAGTTTGCCTCTTATCCGGAAGACGCCGAAGTCTTCCGGCGCCGCAACGCCCGCTTCCTTCCCTCCGGCGATCCTTACTATAACATCAATCTCTCCCTGAAGTACGAGGACTGGCGACCGAAGGTTTAGGGGCGAAGCTCTGACCGCTTCTTTCATAGACGGGCCGAAGGTCCAGGGCGATCGGAAAGCCCTGGTCGCGTCCGCAGACGCGAAATTCTCTGACGGCTATGGAATGAAATAGATTCATTCTGATCGATTATTCTTTTTGTTCAGCGTATCAATCTCGCTCTTTCGCAGCTGCGGCGCACACGCCGGACACCGTGTCAGCTTGCTGTAGGGCTTCTCGTCCAGCTGATCGTAACGGAACGCCGTCATCGGCTCATACTTGTCCTTCACGTTGGTACAGTGATCCTGGGAATGATACCACTTCCCGCCCTTCGGGTTGTAGTACAGCAGCAGATCGTCGTCCGGATAACCCAGCTCCCGGTCGATCTCGTCCCAGATAATCACCTTCGTATAGGGCTTCCGGTGCAGATTGTCCCACAGCCACTTGGCGTTCACGCCTTCCGGCGTCTTCTCCCGCTGCACGCGGATGCAGCCGTGGCTGGCCTTCTCGCCCAGATACCGCTCGCAGCGGTTGTAATCCCGGATTTCCTCTCCCGTGGTTTCGTCCTTTTTGATCAGCACCGGCACCTCATGAATCAGGATGCCGCTGTTGATGCGGATGCCCATGTCGCAGTACAGCTGCCCGGCCCAGAACCCGCCGGTCCAGCTCACCATCAGGTATTCTCCTGCCGGGGTTTCCGCGAAAGGCGTGTCCGCCCGGGGAAAGCCCGTGGACACCAGCAGGGTCGAAAACAGCTTCCCTTCCTTAAATACATACATTCGCTGCTGCAGCTTGTCGATCACCAGGCCGTAGGTCTGGTCCACTTCCTCTTCCTGCAGCAGTTCGCTTTTGACATAGCCCTGGAAGGGTAACGCAAACACAGGGACCGACGATCCTTCCTCCGAGGAGGAATAGGCTTCGATCAGGCTCCAGGTATCTCCCCGTTCGATGATGTGCACCGCCTGACTCGTACAGGTGACCACGCCGACGTACTCCTCACAGTCGTCCCGCGGCTCCGCCTTGATCCGGATCTGCTGCCGCTGCTTTCCCTTCAGCACGGTCACCGGTTCGGTCAGAACCCGCCAGATGGCTTCTTCGTCCAGCTCGCCCATATTCATCTGCCAGAAGCAGAAATCATGTTCACACAGCAGGTCACTCCGCTCATTGGGCGTATGCCAGAACACATCCGTCGCGATGCCGTTTTCGTTTGCAAGGCTTCCGGCGGCGCCCATGCACAGCAGCGCCGCCAGCAGCACGCTTATAACTCGTTTATTCAATGCCTTTCCCTTTTAACCACTCTTCTCCACGTTCGCTCAATAGTCGCCTGAAGCCCTTGGGGCGGACTTCAGCCTCCTTTTCACGCTAACGAGTTCAGGTCGCTTCCTGCTTTGCAGGACAGCCCATCGGGCTGACGCTTCCCTCGCTCGCTCTCAACTCTTTATTAAAGCAGCGGAATATGCGCGTTCCGGCAGGCTTTCTGCACATCCTCCGGCCACAGGCTGGCCTGCACCTCACCCACATGCGCCTTCCGCAGGAAATAGACGCACATGCGGCTCTGACCGATACCGCCGCCGATGGTCTGTGGCAGTTCCCCGGCCAGCAGCGCTTTCTGGAAGGGCAGCTCCGCCCGCTCCTCGCAGCCGCGGATTTTCAGCTGACGGGCCAGCGTCTCCGGATCCACCCGGATGCCCATGGAAGACACCTCCAGGGAGATGTCCAGCAGCGGATCATACAGCAGGATATCCCCGTTCAGGCTCCAGTCGTCATAGTCCGGCGCGCGGCCGTCGTGAATCTTTCCGGAGCGCAGGGCTCCGCCCACCTGCATCAGGAACACGGCGCCGTACTGCTTCGCGGCCTTGTATTCCCGCTCCTTCGGCGTCAGATCCGGATAAATATCCTCCAGCTCCTGCGTCGTGACGAAGGTAATGCGGTCCGGCAGTTCCGGCTTGATATGGGGATAATGGGCGCAGACGTATCCCTCGGTCTTCCGCAGCGTCATATAGATCCGCCCGACGATTTCCCGCAGGAAGCTCTCGTTCCGCTCTCCGGGGAACATGATGCGTTCCCAGTCCCACTGGTCCACAAAAATCGAATGAATGTTGTCGGTCATTTCGTCCCGGCGGATAGCGTTCATATCCGTATACAGCCCCTCGCCCGCGGCAAAGCCGTATACCTTCAGCGCCTGCCGCTTCCACTTCGCCAGGGAATGCACGATCTCCACCTGCTGCCCGGTTTCCAGTACGTCGAACGAAACCGGCCTCTCCACCCCGTTCAGGTTGTCGTTCAGGCCGCTCTCCGGCGTCACCATAATCGGCGCGGACACACGGGTCAGGTTCAGGGCCTTGGACAGCTCGGTCTCAAAAAAGTCCTTGACCAGTTTGATCGCGATCTCGGTATCCCGCAGATCCAGCACCGGGTTATAGTTTTTCGGAATAATCAGGTTCATGGCGCCATCGCCCCTTTCTCGGTGAATACGCTATATTACCATGTTTTTTCCAACAAAAAAAGCCGCTAACGGCTTTTTTTGTGTTCCTCCGAACTTATTTTCCCGCTAACAATTGTGTTTTAGCCCATCCGGCGTCAATCGTCGTCTGATGGCTCGTGGCGTACCGCCCGATGGCCTCCACCTGCGCCTGCGTCCTGGGGAAATGCAGGCACGAATGTCCCGGGAAGTTATTGTCCGTAATATGCTGCACCTCATGCGGCATGGAATGCGTCGACGCCATATACACGCTGCCGTCCGCAAACAGCACCCACACGGCTTTCGGATTCCACGTGTTCCCGTTGAACGCCCGCACCATCCGCGCGGTATCGTTCGCCGTCAGCGGCTCGTAGTCCGCGTGGGCGCCCAGGCTGAACATATGGATCTGCCAGCTGATTCCGCTGGAAAAATCATATACGGTAGCATAGGGGAATTTACGGCAGATGGCCTTCACCGTGGTATACCAGTTGGCGTAAATCACCTTGTCCGCCGAAAGCGTCACATTGGTGGGCGGAGCAGCAGTCGGAACCGGCGTGGGCGTCGGAGTAGCCTGTGTCCCTCCGGATGCCGCGATGGCCGAACTGCTGTTCAGCTTCGTCTGGGTCTTCACCCCCGCGATGCCGTCCGCCTTCAGTCTGTTCATCTTCTGGAAGTTCAGCACCGCCAGGAAGGTGCCCGCGCCGTAGATCCCGTCGGCTTTCCCGGCCAGATACCCCAGCTCCTTCAGCCGGGTCTGCAGGCTCTTCACCTGCGGCCCTTTGTCGCCCTTGCGCAGTACGCCCACGGTGGCCGTAGGCGTCGGTCCCGCCGTGGCGCCCGGCGTCTTCGTCGGCGTCGCCGAAGGTTTCGGCGTCGGTGTCGGGGTCGGGGTCGCCGGGCCCGCTGTAGGCGCGGGCGCCGCGCTTTCACTGTAAAGCAGCGCCAGGGTCTCCTGCCCCGCGACGCCGTCCTGCTTCAGGCCGTTCTGTTTCTGGAAGGCGCGCACCGCTTTCGCCGTGCCGTTGCCGTAGTTTCCGTCCGCCGGTCCTTCCAGGTAATACAGCACGATCAGCCGCTCCTGCATCAGGGCTACTTCCTCGCCTCTGTCTCCCTTCCGCAGTGTGCGGTAAGCCACCGGGGTCGGCGTTTCAGGCACGTACGGCACGACCGGCGTCTCCGGAACCGGGGTCGGCGTCTCTGTGGGCGCCGGCGTCGGCGTCGCCCCGTAAGGCAGCGCCGCGTTGCTGAACATCACCGCGTACGTCGCGGGGCCCGCGGTGCCGTCGGACTCCATGCCGTGGGCTGTCTGGAACTTTTTCAGCGCGGTCACGCTGGCTTTGCCGAAAATACCGTCCACCAGGCCCCGGTAATAGCCCAGATCCTTCAGCCGCTTCTGCACCTTTCGGGCAGCAGCGCCCCTGGAATTCAGCTTCACGGCTTCGTCGGGGATGTCGAAGGTGGGTTCCGGCGTCGGCGCAGCCGTGGGTTCCGGCGTCGCCGTCGTATCCGCCGCCACCGCGTTCGCGGAGGCGATGGCTTTCCGGGTTTCCGCTCCCGCGATACCGTCGGCCTTCAGGCCGTTCTTCTTCTGGAAGGCGCGCACCGCCTTCACCGTGTCGTCGTCATAGGTGAAGTTGATGGGACCGTTATAGTATTTCAGTTCCTTCAGCCGCTCCTGCAGCTCGCCCACCTCGTCTCCCACGTTGCCGGGACGGATGCTGACGCCGGCCGCGGGGCTGAGGGTCTTGATCTTCACCGCTTCCCCCCTGGCGTTCAGCGGGGTGCCGGAATACAGGAAAGCCTGGAGATTGGCGTCCACGATGCCCGTGGCCGGATATTCATTCTTCGTCTGGAACTGAACCACACCGTATTTTGTAGCGGAGCCGAAATTCCCGTCCGCCCCGCTGTTCATGAAGCCCAGTTCGATCATCGCCCGCTGCAGCGCCTTGACTGCCTTGCCGCTGTCCCCTTCCTGCAGCACGGTATACCCGCCGGCGTCCTCTTCCGCGGTCAGCGTCGGCGCGGGCGTCGGCGTCGCGGTGGGAGCGCTGGTCTTCACGACTGTTTTGAGCACCAGGTATTCAGCCACACAGTATCCTGAAATGCTGTTGTAGGTTACGTCCGCCCAGGTGCCGTTCACGGCGTTCACGGTAACCGAAGCGCCCCTGGGGATCTTTTTCAGCAGCTTGGCCCGGGTGCTCTTCGCGCCGCGCAGGTTTACGGATTCCTTCGCAACCGTTACATAGGGATACCCGCTCACAGTCTCTTCCTGCTCAGGGGCGGGCGTAATGATGATGCTCTCGTCCTGGTTGATGTATTCCTTCAGGATATATCCGGTATATTTGCCGTGCTTCACCTTGAAGTAATTCCCGATGGCGCCCAGCACCTCCACGGTAGCGCCTTTGTTCACGTTCTCCAGCACAGTCGCACGGGAGGATGGGTTGCGCCGCAGGCGCACCTTTTCCGTCGTCACCGACGTAAATGGATAGCTCAGGGAAGCCAGCGCCGTTGCGCAGGCCAGCACCAGAGCCAGCGTGATCATCAGGCCTCGCCGAATATGCCTGTTCCGCTTTGTCATAACCTCAACCTCCGTAGATCGTGATCAGGACATTTGCGCATAACAAAAAAATCCTGTTGACACACAGAATATCTTAAAGGTTTTTCCACATTCTGTCAACAGGATTTTCATTCTTTTGTAATAATTACCACAAAGGTGGAGTTTCAGGACACCCTTTGCTTCTCCTCGCGGCCCGGATCTCCACATAGCATCCGCACAGCGCGCAGGTGCCGTGATTCAGCCGTCCGCATCCCAGGCATGCGTCCAGCCGCCGGCGATATTCCGCCTCCGGCGTCCGTTCCGCCTCCGGCAGCAGGGCGACGCGCTCCTTCAGGATCGCAGCCAGCTCCTCCTCCCCGGGCAGCCCGTCGATCAGGCAGCGGATACAGGGCTTCACAGCCGGATTTCCGCCACGCAGCAGGCCGGAAGATGCGCGATCAGCCGGCCGTTCTTCTTCTCCAGCGCCGTGAAGGGCTGAATCCCCAGCTGCTCTCCGCCGAAGTCGTTGTACTGATCCATCCGTCCGGTCAGAATCCGTCCTTCCGCGGCGGCGATCTCCTCGTCCTTCAGGCTGATTTCCACATCCAGGGGCTGATCCGCGCTCACGTTGCTCAGGGTCAGGGTGATCTTCCCGTCCTTTTCGCTGGCGCTGGCGGTCACCTGAGCCAGGGTTTCCTTCCCGACGCCCACGTTCTCCGTTTCCACAAAGCAGTCCAGCTCCCGGGCGTCCATATGGCCCTTGTACAGGTCGAACACGTGATACGTGGGCGTCAGTACCATCTGATCCCCTTCCGTCAGGATGATGGCCTGCAGCACGTTCACGGTCTGGGCGATGTTCGCCATATACACCCGGTCGCACCGGCGGTTGAAGATGTCCAGGCTGATGGCCGCCACCATGGCGTCCCGCATGGTGTTCTGCTGATAGAGGAAGCCCGGGTTGGTATCCGGCTCCACGTTGAACCAGTTGCCCCACTCGTCCACGATCAGGCCGATCCGTTTGGCAGGATCGTACCGGTCCATGATGGCGCAGTGATGGGCGATCTTGGCGTCGATGGTCGTAGCCTTCCGCAGCTGCCGGTAATATTCTTCCTCGGTGAACACCGTCGCGCTGCCCTTTTCCTCCCAGTTCGGGCCGCAGACAGTGTAGCTGTGCATACTCAGGCCGTCCATGTACCGGGCGCAGTTCTTCATCAGAACCTCTGTCCAGTTCTGGTCGTCGTCGCTGGGCCCGCAGGCCACCTTGTACAGTTTGTTTGCCCCGTACTGCCGGCAGTAGGTCTGATACCGCCGGTACTGGTCGGCATAGAACTCCGGCCGCATATTCCCGCCGCAGCCCCAGTTCTCGTTGCCCACGCCCCAGAAGCGCACGTTCCAGGCGTCCTTCCGGCCGTTGGCCCAGCGCTCCTGCACCACGGTGGAGTCCCCGTCGGAGTTCAGGTATTCCACCCATTCGCTCATTTCCTGCACGGTGCCGCTGCCCAGATTGCCCGTGATGTACGGTTCGCAGCCCACCTGGCTGCACAGCTCCAGGAACTCATGGGTGCCGAAGCTGTTGTCCTCCACCACACCGCCCCAGTGGGTGTTCACCATGCGCTTGCGGTTCGGGCCGATTCCGTCCCGCCAGTGGTACTCATCCGCAAAGCAGCCGCCCGGCCACCGCAGCACCGGAAGCTTCAGGGCCTTCATGGCCTCCACCACGTCCGTGCGCATGCCGTTCACGTTGGGAATGCTGCTGTCCTTGCCGACATAGATTCCGCCGTAAATGCAGCGGCCCAGATGTTCGGCAAAATGTCCGTAGATAAACCGGGATATGGTTCCGTTTCCGCGCTTGCGGTCGATGCTGATTCTTGCCATGTCTTCCCTGCCTCCGTCTCTGTATTCGTTTCATCCTGCCCCATGTTCGTCTGAAAGCGGATCACGCGGATTCATCTCCACTCTCCACTCTTCACTCTTCACTCTTTTGTCAGCGCTTCCAGCGCTTTCAGCGCCGCGGCCTGTTCCGCTTCCTTCTTCTTCCGGCCTTCTCCTTCCGCCAGCAGCTTTCCGTTGTAGTATACCCCCGCCCGGAACACCCGGTCGTGAGGCGGGCCGCTGCTTCCGGTGATTTCATAGCTCGGGGGATCTCCCCCGTCCCGCTGCAGCAGCTCCTGCAGCAGGCCCTTGCTGTCCTGCATGGGACGCTCCACGTCCTCCGGCGACGGCCAGCACCGCGCCACGATTTCCCGGGCGGCTTCCATGCCGCCGTCCAGGTAGACCGCGGCCAGCACCGCCTCCATCGCGTCACAGAGCACGCTGGGCTTCTCCCGTCCGCCGGTCTGCTCCTCGCCCTTGTCCATGATCAGCGCCTCGCCGATACCCAGTTTCCGGGCCACCTGGCTCAGGGCCGCCTCGCACACCATCAGCGCGCGCTGATGGCTCAGAGCGCCTTCCCGTTCCCGGGGATACTCCCGGTACAGCCGGTCGCTCATCAGGTACTGCAGCACCGCGTCTCCCAGAAATTCCAGCCGCTGATTGTCTTCCTTCCCCGCGGACGGGTGCGTTAAAGCGCGGCGAAGCAATGCTTCGTCGCGGAAGGAATACCCCAGGGCTTTCATCAGTTCCCGATTTGCCGTTTCCATATGCTCCCGGCGACCGCTTACGCCTTGATCTTCGCGATGTAGCTCACCACGTCGCCCACGGTCTTCATCTTCATGATCTGGTCGTCTTCCACCGTGATGCCGAAGCGGTCTTCCAGATCCATAATCATCACCATGATGTTGGCGGAGTCAGCCTTCAGATCCTCCATCAGGCGGGATTCAGGGGTAATGGAGGCGGGATCCACCTTCAGCTGGTCCGCGATCATCGTCTTGATTGTTTCAAAATCCATTGTGTTTTCCTCCTCGTTTCTTTTTTGTCTTCTATAGCGAATTTGGCAGCCAAATTCGTTATTCGCTCTTTTCCGCGGCGGGCTCCATTTTGCTTACGCCTTCTTCAATAATGGAGACCACCTTGCCGTTCACCATTTTGATCACCTGGCCGATGGCGCTGCAGAACGCCTTCGCGTCACTGGAGCCGTGGGCCTTCACCACCGCGCCCTGCACGCCCAGCAGCGGCGCGCCGCCGACTTCCTTGTAGTCCATCAGCTTTTTCACCCGGCGGAAGGCCGGCTTTCCGATCAGGCCGGAGAGCTTGCCCCGCAGGTCGGCCATCATCTCCTTTTTGATGATGCCCATCAGCGTGGCCGCCACGCCTTCCATGAACTTCAGAATCAGGTTGCCGCTGAAACCGTCCGCCACCAGCACGTCCGCCTGGTCCGTGGTGATGTCCCGGGCTTCCACGTTCCCCACAAAGCGGTAAGGCGCCTTCTCCATCAGCGGATAGGTTTCCTTCACCAGGGCGTTGCCCTTTTCCGCCTCCGCGCCGATGTTGATCAGCCCGATCCGGGGATCCTTCATCCCCATGACACCCTTCATATAGGCGTCTCCCATCAGGCCGAACTGCACCAGGTATTCCGGCTTGCAGTCCACGTTGGCGCCGCAGTCGATCAGCAGGAAATGTCCCTTGCCGTTGGGCAGCAGCGGCGCCAGGGCCGGCCGCTCGATGCCGGGGATCCGGCCCAGCCGGAACATTCCGCCGGCCAGGGTAGCGCCGGTTGATCCGGCGGAGACGAAGCCGTCGGCTTCCCCGCTGCGCACCTTCAGCATCCCCTGCACTGTGGCGGAATGCACTTTTTTGCGCACGCCCATCACGGGGCTTTCATGGTTGGTGATCACCTCCGGCGCGTCCTCCAGGGTAATCCGGTCCCGCACGTCGTCCGCGCCGGCCAGGTGCGGCTCGATCTCGTCCAGCTTGCCCGCCAGGATCACCTTCAGATCCGGATATTTCCGCAGCGCCTCCACGGTGCCCTTCACCGGCGCTTCCGGCGCCAGGTCTCCGCCCATCGCGTCCACATATACTACCACGTTTTCTTACTCCTCCCACGTTCGCTCAATGGTCGTGGAAACCCCTTGGAGCGGGATCTCCACTCCCTTTCGCGCTAACGAGCTCAGGTCGCTTCCTGCTTCGCAGGACAGCACACCGTGCTGACGCTTCTCTCGCTCGCTCTCCACTCTTCAATCTCAACTCTTCACTCTGGTTTAATACGCTTTCGCAAAGAACATCACGTGCTTTGCCTTCTTCCCGCAGCACACACAGGTGTCGCCGAAGGTCTCGCCTTCCTGGTCGAAGGGCATATTCCGGCTGCTGGCGTTGAACTTGTCCTTGATTTCGTCCTCGCAGGCCCGCTCGCCGCACCACATGGCCTTGGCAAAGCCGGCGTCCACGGCCTTCTCCAGCTCTTCCATATTGTGCACGGTCACAGTACGCTCGTCCCGGAACGCTTTCGCCTGACAGTACAGGGTCTTCTGGATGTCGTCCAGCAGCTCGCTCAGCTTTTCGGCAATCTCGTTCAGCGGCAGGGTGAACTTCTCCAGCGTATCCCGGCGGAACACGGTCACCACGCCGTTCTCCAGATCCCGGGGACCGACCTCCAGCCGCACCGGCACGCCCTTCAGCTCCCAGTCGTTGAATTTGAATCCGGGACTTACGGTATCCCGGTCGTCCAGCTTCACCCGGAAGCCGGCCGCCTTCAGCTCGTCATACAGCTTCCCGCAGGCTTCCAGCACACCGCCCTTGTGGGCCGCGATAGGCAGGATCACCGCCTGGATCGGCGCGATCCGGGGCGGCAGCCGCAGGCCGCGCTCGTCGCCGTGGGTCATGATGATGGCGCCGATCAGCCGGGTACTGACGCCCCAGCTGGTCTCATGCACGTATTCCAGCTTGCCTTCCTTGCTCTGGTACTGGATGTCGAAAGCTTCGGAGAAATTGGTGCCGAAGTTGTGGCTGGTGCCCGCCTGCAGCGCCTTGCCGTCCTGCATCATGGCTTCCATGGAATAGGTGGCCCGGGCGCCGGCAAACTTTTCCTTTTCGCTCTTCCGGCCCACATACACCGGCAGGGCAAGCACGTCCTCCGCCACTTCCCGGTAAACCCCCAGCATCTTCAGGGTCTCCTCCTCCGCCTCCTCCGCGGTGGCGTGGATGGTATGGCCTTCCTGCCAGAGGAACTCGCTGGTCCGCAGGAAAGGCCGGGTGGCCTTCTCCCAGCGCATCACGGAGCACCACTGGTTATACATCATCGGCAGATCCCGCCAGGTCTGCACCCACTTGGAGTACATCGCGCAGAAAATGGTCTCGCTGGTGGGCCGCACCGCAAGGCGCTCCTGCAGCTTCTCCTGTCCCCCCTGGGTGACCCAGGCCACTTCCGGCGCGAAGCCTTCCACGTGCTCCGCCTCCTTCAGCAGCAGGCTTTCCGGAATCAGCATCGGGAAATACACGTTCTCCGCGCCGGTTTCCTTGAAGCGCTTGTCCATCTCCGCCTGAATCCGTTCCCAGATAGCATAGCCGTACGGCCGGATGATCATGCAGCCCCGCACCGGCGCGTAGTCGCACAGCTCGGTCTGCTTGATCACATCCGTATACCACTGGGAAAAGTCTTCACTCCTGGGGGTAATGTGGGTTACAAACTCCTGCTTTTTCTCCTTGGCCATCCTCTTCTCCTCCTGAATAGGTTTCCGTTTTTCCGTCTTACGTATTTTTCTTTTTCCCTGCAAGTTACTGGCAGCCCGGACGGGTGTTCCGACTCAGTTTACCGGTAAACTCATCGAATACATGGTTTCGCCGGAGCTCAGCAGCATCTTCCCGTCCTGGGTGACGCCGGCGTACCCGTTAATCAGCGTTCCCTCCGGCACCGGAATCTTATACCCGAAAAACCGCTGGCTGTTCATATCCGCCCGGTACACATAATCCGCGGATACGGCGTAAATGTTCCCCTTGTAGATCGTCGCCCCGACGCAGTTGGTCGGCAGCGTGTACCGCTTGTCCGAGTTCCCTTCCAGCACCCGCAGCTCCTGGATAATCTGAGCGCTGCTGGTCTGGCTCGTCGGAGCCAGCAGCATCCGCGCGTTCCCCCGCTCCGGGATTTCGGCGTCGATCAGCTTCCAGCCGTACACCAGCATCGTGGCGTTGGTGTCCTGCACGGCCTTGTAGTCGTAGGTATACACCTGCTGGGTCGTAAACACCCGCAGCCGGCCGTTCTCGTAAATCACCTTGTAAGTCAGGTTTTCCCCCAGGGAAACCTCGCCGGTGTTCATCTTGCCCACCTGGAAGGTATTCAGGATCGTATTGGCCGCCGTCCCGAACACGTCCATGCTCAGGGTCCACAGGTACTGCCCCTGGTCCCCGTAAAAGCCCGTATCCAGAATCATCAGCCCCTGGAAGGCTTCCGGCTCGATGTCCACCTGGGTCCCGTTCAGGTCCTTGACGATCAGCTTCGGTGCCGTATCCTCGCCGACCACGACGGCCGCGTACCGCTCGCCCAGCCGGGCAAACTGCACCTGGCCTTCCAGGTTGTCATTGTAGGTGGCGTTCCCGTCCTTGTCCACCAGATACAGCTGATTCCCGCCCCACACAGCCAGGTGAGTCGGCCCCGCGGTGAATACGACGCCGGCGCCAGTCGGAAAACTCCAGCGGATCGTGCCGGAGCTGCTCAGGTGGTGGATGGTCGCGCCGTCATAGTAGACCAGCCCGTCCCGGAAGGGAGTCACGCTCTGGTTGCTGTAGCACGGCAGCCGCGTGGCGCCGATTTCCTTGGCCTGTCCGTACCGGCGCAGGAAGTGTACTCCCAGCAGAATCGCCAGCACAATGCCCACCAGAATGATCCAGTTCCGGATCTGGCGCCGCCGGACCTGTTCCGGCGAAGGTGTCCGGCTGTCCGCTGCGTTCCTTGTTCTGAACCTGTACAGCTGATCGTTGATGCTTTGTGTTCCTCTGGCGATATCTCCTCACCCCCTTAACCTGAGAGTGGAGTTTGTAGAGTGGAGAGTGGAGTTTTTCTACTCCTCACTCTCAACTCTTCACTCTCAACTCTTCACTCTCAACTCTTCGCTCTCAACTCTTCACTCTCTCAATAGCGTCCATAGCCGGATCCAGCCACGCTTCGTTGAACAGCTCGATCACGCCGGTGTCGCAGGACCGGGCCAGAGCCGGATCGATAGGCATCTGCGCCAGCAGCGGAACCCCGTGTTCCAGCGCGACCTGCGCCGTATGGCTCTCTCCGAAGGGATAGATCTTTTTTCCGCAGTCCGGGCAGGGAATATAGCTCATGTTTTCCACGATTCCCAGCACCGGTATGTTCATCATCTTCGCCATATTCACGGCCTTGTCCACGATCATGCCCACCAGCTCCTGCGGACTGGTCACGATGATGATGCCGTCCACCGGCAGGCTCTGGAACACAGTCAGCGGTACGTCGCCGGTTCCCGGAGGCATATCGATGAACATGGTGTCCACGTCACCCCAGACCACGTCGGTCCAGAACTGCTTCACGGTGCCGGCGATCAGCGCGCCGCGCCAGATCACCGGATCCGTGGCATGCTCCAGCAGCAGGTTGATGCTCATGGTTTTGATTCCCGTCCGGGTCTCACAGGGCAAAATACCCTCTTCGCTTCCCATGGCGGGATCCCGCACGCCGAACATTTTCGGGATGGAGGGCCCGGTGATGTCCGCATCCAGGATCGCCGTCTTCTCGCCCCGTCTCCGGGCCAGCACCGCCAGCAGGGAGGTGACCAGGCTCTTGCCAACGCCGCCCTTGCCGCTCACCACGGCGATCACTTTTTTGATATTGCTGTTCGCGTTCTGCGGCTCCAGCAGACTCTCCTGCGGGTTGCCCCTGCTCGCGCAATCGGCTCCGCATGTACTGCAGTCATGTGTGCATTCTGACATTAACTATTCCTTCCTTTCACTCAAATCTCCACATTCGCTCTCAACTCTTCACTCTTAACTCTCGTTCGCTCAATCGTCGTACAGCCGACTTGGAGCGTCGTCTGTACTCGTTTCGCGCTAACGAGCTCGAGTCGCTTCCTGCTTCGCAGGACAGCACACTGTGCTGACGCTTCTCTCGCTCGCTCTCAACTCTGAATTAATACCCAAACAGGATCACCAGAGTCTTCGCCCCGCATACGCCGTCCGGAGTCAGCCCGTGATCCCGCTGGAACGCCTTCACAGCTTCCGTCGTCGCGTCGTCATAAATCCCGGTGATGTCGTCCAGGTATCCCATATCCATCAGGCAGTCCTGAATCTCCACCACCACTTCGCCCCGGTCGCCGGGCCGCACGGTATCGTAGTCCACGTTGGCCGCCGTCGCCGGCACCGCGTCGCTGGAATACATTCTGGCCAGAGTGTTGCTTCCCGCCACGCCGTCCACCGGGCTCAGCTTGTTCTGAATCTGGAAGGCCCGCACGGCGTCCGACGTCGTCTGGCCATACACCCCGTCGATGGAGCCGTCGTAGTACCCGAGCTCGTACAGGGTATACTGCAGGTTCTTCACAGCCTGCCCCGTGTCCCCCATCCGCAGGGCGGAGTAAGTAATGGCAGCCTTGCTGCCGTACAGCACCCGCTGGGTCGCCGGGCCGGCCTTGCCGTCCACGGTCAGGTTGTTCCGCAGCTGGAAAGCCATCACCGCGGCGGTGGTTCCCTCGCCGAAGCTGCCGTCCACGTTTCCCTTGTAGTAACCCAGCTCCTTCAGCCGCTTCTGCAGGTTCTTCACCTGCTCCCCGGTGGAGCCTTCCTCCAGGGTGACGTACCCGGTGGAGGAAATGCCGGAGGTGTCCCGGCCTCCCGAGCCGGAGCTGTCGATGTTCACGGCGTTTCCGCCGGAGCGGATCGCGTCGCTGGAATACAGCTTCCGCAGGGTCGCGGAGCCGGCTTTGCCGTCCGCCGTCAGCTTGTTGTTCTGCTGGAAGGCGATCACCGCCGCCTGGGTGGCCACGCCGAACTTGCCGTCCGCGCTGCCCTTCAGGTACCCCAGCTCCTTCAGCCGCTTCTGCAGGGCCTTGACCTCGTCTCCCTCGGAGCCCATTTCCAGGGTTTCTCCGCTGCCGGCAACCGGCGCGCTGCTCCGGGCGGCATCTTCGGAATAAACAGCCTTCAGGGTTCCGGGGCCGGCCACGCCGTCTTCCCAGAGTCCCGGTGTCTTCCGCTGGAAGGCCCGCACCGCGGCTTCCGTGTCCTCGTCATAGGTTCCTGACGCTTTGCCGCTGAGCCATCCCAGGGAGATCAGCCGCTTCTGCAGCTGGGTGACCCGGTTGCCCTTGGAACCGAGCTGCAGATAATAATCCTTGCTCAGATCCGGCGTCGCTGTAGCCCGCGGCGTTGCCGTCACCCGCGCGGTAGGCCGCGCCGTTACCCGGGCAGTGGGCTTCGGGGTCGCTGTCGCGTGCGCCTGGGCATAGCTGACCGCTTCCTTCGAATACAGCTTCTCCAGGGTCTTCGCGCCGGCCTTGCCGTCCGCCGTCAGTCCGTTGGCCTTCTGGAACTCCTTCACGGCCTTGTCCGTGGCGGGGCCGAAGTCTCCGTCCGCGTTTCCCTTGTAGTATCCCAGTTCCTTCAGCCGTTTCTGCAGGCTCCGCACCTCGTCGCTGCCGGTGAAGCCGAGCTGCAGGCTCTTCGGCGTGGGCGTCGGGGTCACCGGCGCCCGGGTGGCCGTGGGTCCCGCGGTAATCACCCCGATGGTCCCCGGTGCCGGCACAGCGGTTCCCGTCAGAGGCACCGCTGTCGGCAGCTGCTGGGCCGTGGGCTGTTCCGTGATCACGGCAATTCCCCCGGGCTGCACCGTAGTCCAGTAATCGTTCCCGCCGGCATCCTGCGAGGCCGGGTCCGGGGTGGGCGTCGCCGTGTTCACCGCCTGTACGGCGCCGCCGGCTCCCCCGAACACGTCCTGGGAAGGAACCACCACCGTATCCGGCTCCATATACACTGTTGCAGTGGGCGCCAGGGTCGCAAAGGGCCGGTTGTTCACCGTGCTCTGGTTTCCGCCGGTGCTCACGTCGTCCGGGGCGATATAGCAGCCCGTCAGCAGCAGGCAAAGCGCCAGCACTCCGGCCAGGGCCGGAATCTTCTTTTTATTCATGTACTCCTCTCTCCTTAATCAGTCACCGCCTCCGCCGGGGTACCGGGCTCACAACCGGGCATACATAGCCCTTCGTCCCGGTCGGAAACAGCTCCGTGAAGGTCTGGTAGTGGTCCGCTGTGTACCATACATGCCCTTCGTTGTCATAGATGATCCGGTAGGCGTTCCGGTTTCCGCCGGTGTAGAAGCAGTCCGCTTCATAGTATTGCCGCCCGTGCACCACCGGCAGCCGCCTCTCGTAGTTTCCGAAGCGGTCCCCGCCGATACTCATGCCCGGCGCCACGTCGCTCACGTCGTTCCGGGAACTGTCCCAGCCAAGCGCCTGGGCTTCCGCCTTGGTCAGGAAATTGTCCGGCAGTTCTCCGTGGGCAAACACATAGTCCGCGATGCTCTGGGGGTCGATGATGGGCCCCTCCGGCACCGGCGTCGGAATGAACTCCTCCCCGTCGGGGGCCGGCGTCTCCGTCGGCCGCGGCGTCGCCGTGTTTTTCTTCTTCCGGCTTCGGTTCGCCTGCGGTTCGCTGTCCGTCCGCGTTTCCGTCCGAAGCTCCTGCAGGGTCGGTTCCGTCCCCGCCTTTGCCACAGGTTCCGCGGCCGAGAACAGCATTGCCCCCAGCAGCACCGCCAGCGTCAGCAGAATTGCCGCCGTCCGGATTCCGCGTTTCCGCATTCCGGATCACCCGCCTCTCTCATCCATACAGACGGTTCACCCGCCTGTTTCGTTCCCTCACTTGTGGTACCGCTCCCCGGCCAGGATCTTTTCGCACCGGTACAGCTGCTCCAGCAGCATGACCCGGGCCAGCTGGTGTGGGAAGGTCATGGGGCTCATGCTCAGCTCCTCGTCCGCCCGCTCCAGGATGTTTTTTCCCAGCCCAAGGCTGCCGCCGATTACGAACACCAGCCTTCCGGCGCCCTGGGCCCGCAGATCCGCGATCCGCGCCGCCAGACCGGGGCTGTCCGGCCGCCTGCCCCCGATGGTCAGGGCGATCACATGATCCCGGGGCGCGATCCGCTTCAGCAGCTCCGCCCCTTCACGGGTTTTGATCTGCTCCTCCAGGGCAGCGCTCCCGTTCTCCGGCTCCGCCAGATCCGGGATCTCCGTTTCCTCGTATTTTCCGAAGCGGCTCAGCCGCTTCAGATACTCGTCCGCCATCTGGCGGTACGCCTTCTCCCGCAGCTTCCCCACTGCTAAAATCAATATTCCCATACTCTTTTTTACTTACGGGCCGAAGGTCCAGGGGCAAAGCTTTGACTACCCCGCCAAATAAGTATCGGACCGAAGGTCCAGGGGTTCGGAGCGCCTGGAAGAAGAGCCAGTGGCTCTTCTTCAGCGAGGAACGGGCGGCAGCCCCGGGCACTCGGAAAGCCCTGGTCGCTTCCGCAGAAGCGAAAACCTTTTTATATGAAAGAAAATTAGTATTAAACAATACTATTTACCAGGGGCAGACTGTCCCTTTCAACCAGCCTCCACGGCATTCTTACGCTCTCCTGCCGCACCCCGTCCATCATCCGCAGCAGCTTCTCCGCCACCAGGGATCCGAAAGCTTCCTTCGGATGGCCCAGCGTGGTCAGCGCCGGCCGGGTCATTTCAGACACCATCGCGTTGTCGAAGCCGATGATCCCCAGCTCCCGCGGCTTGCGGATTCCACGCTTCCGCATGGCTTCCATCAGGCGCACGGCAAAAATATCGTTGTAGCAGGCCACGCTGTCCATGGTTTCCGGATTCTCCGCCTGCTCCAGGAAGCGGCGGCCCGCCGGCGTATCGAACAGGTCCATCCGGTCTTCCGTGGTGAAGAACAGAATGTTCTCCTCCGGAATTTCCATTCCCTGTTCCTTCATTTCCTCCAGGAACCCCCGGCCGCGCTCAGCGCCCTGCATGTCGTCCGTCTTGAACACGCAGCCCGGTTTCCGGTAACCCCGCTTCAGGATTTCCGCCGCCGCGGCCCGTCCGCCGCCCGCGTCGTCCATGATCACGTGGGGCATGCCCTTCAGCTCCGGATAGTACGCGTTCATGAAGATCACCGGCACGTTGCGCTCCGCCAGATGGCGGTAGCAGTCCGCGTTCGGCGTGCCCTCCGCGCTGCGGCAGGGCTCCACGATCAGCCCGTCCACCTGTCCGTCCGTCATCCGGGCCAGAATGTTCTTCTCCATCCGCGGATCGTTCAGCGTCGCGCTCAGGTTCATCACCACGCCGTGCTGGTTCATTACCGTCTCGATGCCGCTGAGAATATTCGGGGAGATATAGTCCGTAATATAGCTGGTCAGCACGCCCACATGCAGCAGCCCCTGGCGCTTTCTCGGCCCGTGGCGCACGTAAGTGCCGCTGCCCCGGCGCCGGTCCACCAGGCCGTCGTCCTCCAGCTGCGCGATCGCCTGCCGCACCGTCTGCCGGCTCACCCCGAACCTGCACCGCAGTTCTTCCTCTGTCATCAGCACCTGTCCGTCCTGAAAAACACCTTCAGCGATCTCCCGCCGCAGGATGTCCGCCACCCGCAGATACTTGGGCTGTCCTTCCAACATCGGCACGTCCTCTCCCTCCCGTTCCGGGCTTTCCGTTATGTTGTGTACATTCTACCAGACAAATTCTTCTCTTTCAAGCATTTGTCCGTAAAAAGTACGAACAAATTTCATCTCGTAAACGCGTAAATCCCGATGGCCGCCGCGATCGCCAGATTCAGCGAATCGATCTCCGTGCTGCTGGGAATTCTGACAGGCTGCCCCAGTGCGGCAAACTCCGCCGGCAGCCCGCTGCCCTCATTCCCGAACACCAGCGTCCACGGCCGTTCCGCCGCCGGAGGCAAAACCTCCTCCATCGGCACCGACGCGTCCAGCATAAAGGGATACAGCTGCCGCTCCCCGGCCTGCTCCCTGTATTCCTCCATGGACGCAAACATGCTGACCCGCAGCCCGAAAAGGCTCCCCATACTGGCCCGCACCGTCCGGGGATCAAACGGATCGACACAGGGCCGGATCAGACACACATCCCGAATGCCGAAGCCCAGCGCCGTCCGCATGATCGTGCCCACATTCCCGCAGTCTCCCGGATGATGCAGCACCACATGGGGCCGCGTCGGATCCGGCAGTTCCTCCTGCTTGCGGAACACCGCCGCGGCCCAGCAGTTTTCCTTTCCGCTGATCCGTGCCAGCGCCCGGTCTGCCTCCTCGATCCGCACGCCGATCTCTCCGGCCAGCTTCTCCAGCCGCTCCACGCCTTCCCGTCCTCGGGCGGAAGAGTGAATCAGCACCCGCCGCGCCAGCTCCGGCTTCCGCAGCAGACACTCCATCGCCGGAAACACACCCGGCGCGTAGCTGTAGTCCAGGTCTCCGCTGTATGCGCTCAATCCCGGCATCCTTCTTACCTCCAGGCCAGTCAATGTTAAATAATATTAACCCGCGAACTTACCGATCAGGTTTCCGTACATCGCCGCCAGCAGCACGAAAGACGCCAGGGCGAACAGGAACCCGTTATAAACCTCCCGCCGGAGCTCCCTGCCCCGTTCCGATCCCCGCCACAGCAGCCCGGCGACCCAGCCCGATCCGGCAATCATCAGGGCCGGCCAGTACAGGGGGAACAGATACCGGTCCTGGGCGCCGGAGACGGAGTTCTGTCCTACCGGCGTAAACAGCAGATACATGGAAGTCACCGTCAGGCAGGCCGTGCCTGCCAGAATCAGCAGAATCATTCCCCGGGAGCCCCACCGCCGCTCCAGGCACCGGTCCGCCTCTCCCTTGTCGGTAAAGGCCGCGGCGATCAGCAGGCCCGCAAAAAGATTCCGGCAGGAAGCCTTTCCCAGGTAGGCGTAATCCAGCAGCACCCAATCCGACGGCTGCCCGAAAATACAGCCGCTGAAATGATTCAGCAAGATTCCCGCGTACCGCAGCGGATCTTCCAGCACGAAGCGGATCTGTCCATACACGTCCACCGTCTCTCCGCCCCGTGTGTCGGATTCGGTTTTCCCGAACAGCAGCGGCAGCAGGAAGGTGGCGCACAGCAGCAGGAGCGCCGCCGCGTCCAGCAGGAAAAAGCTTTTCCGGCTCAGGGTTTTTCCGTCCCGAGGTTCTCCCGCCGGGCGGAACTTGCTCTTCGGCAGAAAAAGGGGCAACAGCAGGAGCGGCGCGTAAATCGCCTTTGCCAGGATCCCGAACCAAAGGCTGCCCAGCATGATCAGGGCATTTCCCCGGGTCAGCCTTTTCTCCGGCTCCTGTCCTTCCCCGAAGAACCAGGCCAGCCCCAGCGCCGTGAATCCCAGGACTCCCGTATCGTAGGAATAGACGCTGGCCAGATACAGAATCGTGGGTACCAGCAGCGTCAGCGCCAGAATCATCTTCCCGCTCTTCAGCTTCCGGATCGCCAGGAAACCGAGCAGCACAAAGGTAATCAGCCCCGCCATGCGCCCCAGATTGAACACCGCGAAATACCGCAGGCCCAGCGCCCGGCCCAGATACAGCCCGACTCCGGGGAAGAACTCCCACACGCTTTTCCAGTCCGGCGCTTCCGCAGTGGCTGTTTCCGCGCCGCCGCGGTAGCGCGTATCCTGATCCGCCAGCCATTTTTCCCGGGCTTCCGGGCTCTCGAAAAACTCCTGCCAGCCCAACTGATCGTCCATCATGCGGTAATCCTGGGCTGTCAGCCGCGTCTCTCCCAGATAGGACATATTCACGGCCTGCTTATAATGATAGGCGTTGTCCCAGCTGATCATTTCGTCCGGACTCGCCCAGACCATAAGGCCCCCAACGGTCAGGGCAATCAACGCGAACAGCACCTCCGGCTTTCTTCCCAGCGTCTTCCGGAAGGTGCACAGGCAGGCCGAGATCATTCCCGCTGCCCCGCAGAGACACTGCTTCGGCAGGTTCATTTCCGCTCCGAAGCCGCCGGGAAGAAGCACCCTGGCCAGCGCGTACCCGGCAGCCCCCGCTGCCAGAAAAATACCGGCATGGACAGCCGTGCGCCGCCCGTCCGCCGTCAGGCCATTCCACCCTGCCCGAAGGCCCGCCGCAATCCGCTGTCCCACGTGCAGCCCGGTCCAGCCCAGCAGCCCCAGCCAGACGAGCACAGCCGTCAGCAGAATCCGTCCCGGCCGCATGGGTTCCTCCAGCGCCAGGAGCTCTTCCTCCCCCTCGCTCCAGAGAATCTGCCGCAGGCTCATGGCTCCGTCCACGGTTACCCGCAGTGTTTTCCAGGCGCCCGCGGGCGGGGTCGTTTCCCAGGAGGAGCCGCCCTTTTCGGCGGTCAGGCGCAGTGTATTCTCCTCCCTGAAATCTTCTCCCTCCCGGGCCAGCTCCACGGTGATTTCCACGTCCTCCCGCAAATGCTTCCGGTTGACGAACCGCAGGATGGGCAGCTCTGTCGGCTCTCCCAGGTCATACAGGATCACGGATCCCTCTCCCTGGGTGTTCAGCCGGTCCTCCCGGACTTCGCAGCCGGTCACCTCACAGCGGGAGAAATCGACCTCTCCGGCTTCCCGGATCGTCCGGGTCTCGCCGGTATACCGCTTCGGCTGGCTTGCAATCTGCACCGCTTCCAGCCCAATGGCCAGGAGCAGGGCTGCCGCGGCCGGAATCAGCCGGCGCAGCCATCGCTTCGGGGTTTTCATCGTGCTGAAAAATCCTCCCTGTCTCTTGTCAGGTTAATGTTGTAGTAAGGGTCTCCCTTTGTCAGGAACCCGTTCCATTTTTCCTGGAACTTCTTCGTTTCCGCCATAAAGAAGGCCTTTTTCGCCGGTGTGTCCTCATCCGGTCCCCGGCTTTTGCTCTCGTAATGGGTCAGCTCCGCCCAGGGCGTCCATACGATCAGCTTTCCGCTTTCCCGCACCCGCAGGCAGAAATCCACGTCGTTGAATACCACCGGGAAATCCTCTTCCATCCCGGCCAGGCTGTCCCATACGTCCTTTCGCACCATCATGCAGGCGGCTGTCACCGCACTCAGGTTCTGGGCATAGCACAACCGCCCCATGTATCCGGGGTGTTCCGCGGGAAAATGCCGGTGCATGTGGGCCGCCAGATGCAGCAGGCCCACTCCGATGCCCGCGTGCTGAATCGTCCCATCCGGATAATACAGCTTCGCGCCGACCGCGCCCACGTCCTCCCGCTGGCTGTACATGAGCATTTCCTGCATCCAGTCCGGCGCGATGACTTCCGTGTCGTTATTCAGCAGCAGCAGGTGTTCCCCTTTGGCTTCCCGGGCTCCCAGGTTGTTCAGGGCGGAGAAGTTGAAGCCCCCCTCCCTCCGGATGACCCGGATCCGGGGATCCTTCTTCAGTTCGTCGTAACAGGCTTCCGTTTCCGGCTCTTTGCTGTTGTTCTCGATGATGATGATTTCCCAGTTCTTCCAGGTGCTCTTGTCCCGGATGCTGTTAACGCAGCGCAGGAGATCCTCCCGGTGGTCGCAGTTCGGAATCAGGATGGAAACCAGCGGTTCTCCCTGAATCGCGTAGCGCACCCGGTAAATGGATGGCACCGGGCTGTCCAGCACTTCGCCCTCCAGCCCCATGCGCTTCAGATGGGCCGCGATCGCCTTGCGCCCAGCCTCGATCACATAGGGCTTCGCGCCTACGCTTTCCGCCACGGAGGCGGCGTGGGCTCGCCAGTAATACAGAATCCGCGGAATATGCAGGATGGTTTTCGCCTGCTCTGTCAGCCTCAGAATCAGGTCATAGTCCTGGCTGCCGTCGTATTCCTTCCGGAAGCCGCCGCCGGCTTTCTCCAGCAGCGTTCTCCGGAACACGGTCAGGTGGCAGATATAATTGTTTCCCCGCAGGGTATCCGGCGCGAAATCCGGCTTGAAGTGGGCATTGTAGGCGTCCTTCGGTTCCAGCCGGAAGGTGGTTTCGTCCGTGTATACGAAGTCCGCGTCCCGCTCGTTCAGCGCTTTCGTCACCTCGAACAGGGCGGAGGGATGCAGCAGATCGTCATGGTCGAACAGAACGACGTATTCTCCCGTGGCCATTTCGATGCACCTGTTCGTGTTTTCCGAGATGCCCCCGTTCTTTTCCAGCCGGCAGTAATGAATCCGGGAATCCGCCGCCGCGGCCTCCCGGGCAATTTCGCCGACGTAGGCGTGGTCCGGGTCGCTTCCGTCCGCCAGGCACAGCTCCCACTGCTTCCAGGTCTGCCCCCGCACACTGTCCAGCATCTCCCGCAGGAAGGCTTCCGGCGTATTGTACAGCGGTACCGTAATACTGTACATAACCGTCCGGGGGAACAAAGTTTCCTCCTGCCGCTGCCGTTCCTCTTCGCTCAGGGCATTGGCCCGGCAGATTTCTTCCCGGATGCGCTTTTCCTCCCAGTGCTCCCGGTACCTTCTCAGGGCTTCCTTCTTTCCGCTCACCTTCCAGCACCGCAGAAAGCTCAGCCCCTGATACAGCCGTTCGTACCGTCTCAGCGCTTCCTTGACCTTCTCCACCGCCGGCCCTCCTCCCCTGAAGAAGCTTACTTTCCTTTAAAAATTTATTTTATCGTATATATCCGTTCGTGTCAAAAAACACGTGCTTTCCACAGACCGCAGATGTAGCAGATGTCGCGACTGTCGCGGACAAATAATACCCGCTTAGCAAAAAAACGAAACCCTGCTTCTTTCAGAGTTTCGTTTTTTGCTGTTCCTGAAGCTTTCTCAGTCAGTCTTTTCATCCGCGCATGCCATAATCGAAAGATCTTTCAAGATTTGCTGCATATAAGAAAAATGCTGATCTTTGGTCCATACGGGAATCTTGTTTTTTATCGCCACATATGCAATTATCGCGTCTGAAAGCGGAACTGTAATTCCTTTAATCCGAAGCTGATAAAGCTGCTTGCCCAGTAATTCCCAGTCTGATTCTTCAAAAAGCAATTCTTCAAAGGCATCAAGAACTGAATTGATATGATTATAATCTTTATCAGATTTTGCCCCGTGAAGCAGTTCACATCTCACAACACCGCAGATCACAACATCTTCTTTTGAAAAGATGTCAACTACTTGCTGTGTCGGATTTCTCCAGAAATCAATAAACATATTACTGTCTGCCAGAATTCTCATATCATGCTTTCCTCACGCAATTTCAATATGGCATCTCCATCAATATCGATCTTTCCTGCAGTTTCCAGAAATCGTTTTTTCTTATCAGCTGTTTTATCTTTTTCAAAAGAAGTTGTTTTCATTTTGTCCATTAACTGAATAAAAATCTGTACTGTTTCTTCAGGGAAAGTATCGATTTTTGCGTGCGCTTCCTGATAAATCGTCATATGTATCCGCATCTCCTATCGTTATCGCTAAAACCTAATACATCTTGGAATACATCTATCATGACAGGCTATTAGCCGTCACGTAATATTATATCGAGAAAAGACTGTTTTCGCAACTTGTCTTGCGATTTCGCTTTTGCCTCCAATGCACAGCGCAAGAATACCCCATAATGTCAAGCGAAAATCGTTGACTTTACAGGCTATTCACGAAAGAAAAAACGAGACCCGGGATTCCATGATCCCAAGTCTCGTTTTTCTTTCTGTTTCTCCCATTCCCCCGGAGAGAATCTTTCCCGGCTTTTTTCGTTCCCATTCCCCCGGAGAAAGTCTTTCTCAGCTTAATTGGGGGCGAAGCCCCCAATTAAGCTTTATTTTTTACCCCCTTCCCCTGGAGGGGAAGGGGCAGGGGGATAGGGTGTCATTACTTCTTATCGTACACGATCTTGAACTTCTTCAGATAATCCCGCCACTCCTGCGTTCCGGAGATGCTCCGGGCCACCGCCGTCCGGGAAATCTTCCGGGCCAGCTTCGCGCTCTGGGTCGCCAGTTCCGCCGCGGTGGGATACCTGTTCAGATACACTCTGTACAGCATCGTCACGTACGCCTTGTTGTAGGCGGAGTTCCGTCCGGGAACGTCGGGATCGTCCGGATACTGGTCGTAGCACTCGTCGCTGGTCACGAAGGCCAGCACCGCGTTCGCCACGGTCAGCTGCTTCCGGCGGATCTTTCCGGCCCACTCGTTCAGCTCGTCCACCTTGTAGTTCCGGTCGTAGCCGATCTTGATGCAGCGGTACAGCAGGTAGGTCACCATTTCGTTCCAGTCACGGTCTTCCGGCAGATCCAGCCGTCCGTAAGGCACGTTGTTGTCCCGGCAGTAGTTCCGGAACTTGGCGGTGTCGCCCATGTGGTCCACCAGCCAGTCCTGGCTCATGCCCCGCAGCAGGCTCTTGCCCTGGTTCGTGCACTGGGTGTTGCTCAGCCGGTCCTTAGCCCTATACATCACGGAGGACAGGGCCTTCACCTTGGCGGTGTTCGTCTGATACAGTCCCTTGAAGTCCTTGGTCTTGATCAGCGTATCCAGATACTGGGGCACGTTCAGGCTCTTGTCGTGGAAGCCCATGGTCCAGTAGTTCAGGTCACTGGTCGTAATGGTCTTCCCGGTCAGCGTCTTGAATGTCTGATAGGTATATTTCGTGGCCTTGTAGCTCATGTCCCGGCCTTCGATCATCGAGAGGCTTCCGGCCAGGAAGCCGTACCGGTGCATGTTCCAGTCGCAGCGCTTCAGCCTTGCGATCTTGTTGATCACGTAGCGGAAGCTCATGTCCACGTTCAGGTAGTTCTTCATCTTCTTGGCGGCGTTGCTGGTGGCGCTGCTGTATTTCTGATTCATCATCAGATTGTAGATGATGCCCAGACCCGCCATCTTCGTCAGGCTGCCTTCATCCAGCCGCTTCACAAAGTCTTCGTGGAACGCCAGGAAGGTCATCAGGGAAGCCATGCTTTCGGTCCCTTCCACCATGTGGCGCACCCAGTAGAACTTCTCCGCGGTGGTGGCGCCGTGCAGCAGCATTTCCTTGAAGCACCGGTTCACGAAGTTCACCTGCTTGAAGGACAGCAGGGTGAATCCCGGATGGGTTTCGCAGTACAGCGTCGCGTTGGACTTCGTCACCTTATCCTTGTTCAGCGGATAGGCGAAGAAGTATCCGTAGTAGCCGAAAGCGTCTTCCAGGAACTCGGCGTTCCGGCAGTTGATCACGTAAATACACTCGGGAGAGCAGTCGGCGAAGGCCCGCTCGGCAATCAGTGTCACAGTCTTCGGAATATCGTCCACGATGCCCAGGTTGGAACAGTTGGCAAACGCTTCCCGGCCGATCCGCTTAATCCCCTTGGGGATGTTCAGCTCCGTCAGGCTGATGCAGCCCTTGAAGGCGAAGTTGTTGATCTCCGTCAGGCCGGTGGACAGATCCAGCACCAGCGCGCTCGTGCAGTTTTCGAACGCGGAGTTGTTCACCAGCGTCACGCTGTCGGGAATATATATACCTTCCAGGCTGGTGCAGCCCTTGAAGGCGCCGATGCCGATCTCCAGCAGGCCTTCGGGCAGCGTCACCTTGACCAGGCCGCTGCAGTTCTCAAAGGCGTTGTTGCTGATGTACAGCACCGAAGTCGGCAGGGACAGGCCCGTCAGGCTCGAACAGCCGTAGAACGCGCTGTCCAGAATGATCTCCAGCTTGTCGGACCAGCTCACGCTGCTCAGGCTCGTGCAGCCGTTGAAAGCGTCCACGCCGATTTCCGTCACGTAGTTCGGAATGCTCACGCTCTTCAGCCCGGTGCAGCCCTGGAAGGCGCCCCGGTCCACCTTCGTGAACCATTTCGCGCTCGGCAGGGTGATGCTGGTGATGCTCGTGTTCCGGGCGAAAGCCGTCTCGGAAATACCGCGCACCTGCTTCGCCACGCCGTTCACCTTCAGGCTCTTCGGGATCGTGATCACGGTCGCCGTGCCCAGATAGTCCGTAATATAATGGTCGCTCAGGCGCAGTTTATAGTCGCCGACAACCACTTCGGAGGCGTTGGTGAAGGTCCCCTCGATCACGCCGTCCACGGCTTCCTCGCCGCGGACGCCGTCTTTTTCAGATCCGTCCGCCTTCGCGGCAGCCTGCTCCTTCGGCAGCTCTTCGGGCTCCTGTTCCGGCTCCTGCGGCGCTTCTTCCGGCTTCACGGAGACAGCCGCCTCTTCCACCGGCACCAGCATGAAGCCGCCCTCGCCCTTCACGGCGCCCTTGTGCTTCGTATTCTGCCATTTCTCCGCCTGCGCCTTGGAGAGCTTTTTCAGCTCCTCGCCCTTCACGTAGCCCTTGCGCAGCTCGGCCTTGCCTTTGGCGTTCAGCGCGGCATACTGGATTTTCGCGACGTCCTTCCCGCGGTCCAGCACAGCCACCGTGGCCTTCTTGCCCAGCGTGACCGCCTTTTTCGTGGCCTTCGCGTTGGAATAAATCACGCTGCCGGCCTTCAGGGAGGCCAGAGAGACTTCACTCTTCGCCTCTGTCTTCAGGGTATTCAGCTCCGCGGAGACGGTTTCAGACGCCTTCCCCGCCAGCGCGGGCACGCCAACCGCCTGCAGCAGCAGACACAGGACCAGCAAAAATGCTATTTTCCTCATTTGCATAAACCTCCCATCCAAAAAACCCGTTTGGTCCTTTGATTATAATGGATACTTCCCTGTTTTGCAACTATTTTTTGACGTTTTCACCGCGATTTTTTCACATTTTTTCACATTTGCTTAATATTTTATGGGTTTCACAGCCCGGCAAACGTCCGGACCGGTCAGTCCGTATGGCGCCAGCTGCGCTTCAGGGAGAAAATTCCCCCGGCCTGCGCGCTTTCCGCGATGGCGATTTCCGCTGCCCGCCGGATATGGTCGTATTCCAGCCCGTCGGAGCGCCGAAGCGCCAGATCCAGGGTATAAACGCCGCCGGCCGCCGGCAGATTGTCGATACACAGCTCCAGCGCTCCCTTTGTCCGCAGCTTCAGGGGCTCAGCCGTGTCCGCCAGGGTGTCGGCGCTGAAGAGATAGGTGTCCCCCCGGTACAGGGAAACGGCCGCTGCCGCCCCGGGCAGCTCCTTCTCCGCGGTATAGTCGATCCGTACGGTGATGGGTTCCCACGGGGTAAACGTTTTCCGTTCCTTTCCCTCCCCGTCCAGCACGGTGATCTTCTCCATCCGGGCTTCCCCGGTTCCCGTGCGTTCCTCGTCTTCCGGCGCGTCAGCCGCCCGGTTCGCCAGCTCCTTTTCCGCCATGAAGGCCAGGTACTGGGGATGCACGTCCCGGGGCCTTCCCTCCTTCCGGATATAGCCGCCGTCGATCCAGATGGTCCGCTCGCAGATCTGCTCGATCTGGTTCAGGTTGTGGCTCACGATCACGATGGTGGTGCCCCCGGCCTTGATCTCCTGCATCTTCTGGAAGCATTTGGCCTGGAAGCCCGCGTCCCCCACCGCCAGAATCTCGTCGATCAGCAGGATGTCCGCGTCCACGTTTACCGCCACGGCAAAGGCCAGCCGCATGAACATGCCGGAGGAATAGGTCCGCACCGGCGTGTCGATAAACGCCTCCAGCTCACTGAAGTCGATGATCCCCTGCAGCCGCCGGTCGATCTCCTTCCGGCTCAGGCCGAACACGGAGGCGTTGATATAGATGTTTTCCCGCCCGCTCAGGTCCGGATGGAATCCGGCCCCCAGCTCCAGCAGGCTGGATACCCGCCCGGTCATCTTCAGGGTTCCGCTGTCGGGATACAGGATCCTGGTCAGCACCTTCAGCGTGGTGCTCTTGCCGCTGCCGTTGACCCCGATAAGCCCCAGGGCTTCTCCCTTCCGCACCTGGAAGGAGATATCCCGGAGCACCGGGTGCACCTCGTATTTCCTCCGCGCCCGGAAAAGGATCTTCTCCTTCATGGTGGCGCTGCCGTCCTCATATACCCGGAACTGCTTGGCGATGTGCTGCACGTCGATCACCACAGGTTTTTCCAGTGTCTCCGCCATCTCACATCACCTCCGAGAACCGGCGCTTCAGCCGCCCGAACACCGCGAACCCCGCCGCCATCACCAGGAAGCCCACCGCCCCGGAGATCGCCAGCCGCCCCGCATCAGGCACCGTACCCCAGTACAGGATATCCCGGTACGACATGATGTATCCCGTCATCGGGTTCAGCCGGAACAGGGGCTGCAGCTTCTCCGGCACCATGCTCATGTCGTACATGATGGGCGTCATGAACATCCAGGCCATGCTGAGGATCGTCAGAATATGCTCCAGGTCCCGGAAATACACGTTCACCGAGCTGGTGATCATCGTCACTCCCAGCACGAACATGTACTGCTCCAGCATCACCAGGGGCAGGCACAGCAGCCCGGCAAAAGTGAACCGCACGCCGGAAATCAGGCACACCGCGAACACCACCACGCCGCAGTAGCACATGTTCACAAAGGCGCTGGTGACGTAGGCGATGGGCACCACTTCCCGGGGAAAGTAAATCTTGTTCACCAGGGACCCCTGATACAGGATGCACCCGGAGCCGGTGGTCAGGCAGGCGGAGAAAAAGTTCCAGGGGATCAGCGCCACGAACAGATACAGATAGAACTTCTCCATCTGGCTGCGCAGGATCACGGAAAACACCACGGTGTACACCAGCAGCTGGCACAGCGGCACGATGAACGTCCACAGAAACCCCAGCACGCTGGCCTGGTACCGCCCGCGCAGATCCTTATGCACCAGGGACCGCACCATCATCCGGTACGCCCAGATCTCTTTCAGAGTATCTCCGATGCGTTCCATCTGTACTGTTTTCACCTCTTGCTTGTTTATGTAACCGAAGGTCCGGGGGCGAAGCGCTGACAACCGCCAGCGGCGGGATGCTTGTCAGAGCTGAGGTCAACCGAAAAGGAGTAATCTCCACTGTGTGGAGTTACGACTATTGAGGTTGCGGGAAGGAAAGCCCTGGTCGCGTCCGCAGACGCGAAATTCTCCTCGGCTGACAATTGAACGAAACATGGTTCATTCAATTTCGTATGCTATCCCATGCTCTTCCGCAAACTTCTTCGCCGTTCCGTTGGCCGGCCCGACCCATACCATGGTGTCGGGACACCCCTCAAACGCGTCCTCCGCAATATTCCACACCGTCGCGGGAATATACACTCTCTCCAGATTCTTCCAGTTCGCGAAAGCCTTCGACCCGATCGTCGCCACGCCGGGTGCCAGATAAAGCATCTTCGCGTTCATCCCCGCAAAGGCCTCCTCCGGAATATCCCGGATACCGGACGGCACGAAGAACGCGTCCTCCGCAGGCGTCACCCGCAGGGAACGGAACGCCGCCGTGCGGTTCCACCCGTTCACCTCCGCGCTTTCCTTGATGCTCGGGAACACAAAGCGCAGAACCAGTTTCCCGTCCTCCCCGATGGCGGACGCCGGAATCATAATCCGTTTCCGGCCGCCGCTCATGGCAAGAGGTTCTTCGGATACCAGGGTCTCCCCCGCGTATACCTGGCAGGGCAGCGGGTCCGCCCGCAGCGGATCCGTAGCGGTCCATTGCCAGCGCAGCACCAGGTCTTCGCCTGCCCAGCCGGTTGGCTTCACGATGACCGTAGCCTCCCGTCCCGCTGCCCAGGTGCTTTCTTCCTCCGGTTCCAGGAATCCTGACACAGGCAGGTTCCGGAAATTCGCTTCCTGATCCAGCCCGAAGGTGATTTCCTCTCCCAGGGGCCGGGACACCAGGTCCGCCGCCGCCAGCACCGTGGCGTCCTTCGCCCGCAGCAGCCGCCATCTGCTCACCCCTTCCGGAGTGATGTCCTCGTAGCTTTCCGCGTCCAGCGCCTTCATGCCCGCCGGGCACAGAACCAGATCGATCAGCCCGGGAGCAACACTTTCACCCGGCGCGTATTCGTTAAACAGATACGGAATTTTCGTCGTCGCCATAGAAAGCTGCGCGGAAGCGTCCTCCCCGGCCATGGTCAGCAGATCCTTCCGCAGCAGCAGATATCCGTTCCGGCTGACCCGGGCAGTCAGTGCTTTCAGGTTCGGGTCCTCCGCCTCTTCCGCCAGAATCAGCAGATTCCCTTCTTCTCCCCGCAGCGCCTCCTCCAGCGCCGCGGCCTCCTGCACGATCTTCCCGGAAGGCGCGGTCTCCTCCTGCCGTACATCCCGCAGGAACGCGAACTGATTCAGCACCATGGCAGCTCCCACCAGGGGCAGCAGAAAGCCGCGCAGCGCTTTCATCCCAAAGCGGCGGTATAGCAGATAGCCGGCCAGCGCCGTCGCCGCGGCTCCGCCCCGCAGAATCCAGTCAAAAGCGGCATTGTTCTGCCGCAGCGCCGCCCAGGCGTGCAGCCCGGGCGCGTCCACCACGCTCCGCAGCACCGGCGCGGCGGCAAACAGCAGCGCCAGCCCCGCTCCCCACAGAAGCGCCCAGGGACTGGGCTTTCCCTCCTCCGGGGATTCCGGCAGCGCGAAAAACAGCAGCAGGAAGGGATAAAACGCTCCGATCATCATCCGCAGCTGCACCCGGTTTTCATCCAGGTCGCCGCCCGCAGCCGCGAATGCCGAGCCGACAGCAGTCAGCACGCCGTACAGGGCGGCAAACAGCAGCAGCCTCTTTTTCCCGTGGGAAAGGCTTCCCGCCCGCGACAGGGGCAGCACGGCCGGGAAAAAGCCCAGGGAAAGCGCAAACCAGAACAGCAGCAGCACCGCGGAATACACGGCGAAGAATACCCGCCCCGGCCCGGTCATTTCGGCAAACAGGGCGGAAACGGCGGAGAAGCTCAGCCCGCCGCACAGCAGCCGCACCGCCAGCCACGGCACAAGAAATGTCCCAAGGCAGACCAGCACATGGCGCACCCGCTGCCCCCGGGAACCTTCCCGGTTTGCTCCGGCAGCGACCAGAACGGCCGCCAGGAAAGCCCAGCCGCTTCCCTTCGTCAGCACCAGCAGGCAGGCCCAGCATCCCAGCACCGCCGGAAAGACCCGGCTCTCCGGCTTCTGCAGAAAACGCACGAAGAAATAAACACCCCACAGCAGCAGGGGAAAATACAGGGCGTCCGCCAGAAAGGGCACCGCCAGCCCCATATCCGGCGCCAGGGCCAGGAACAGCAGGGACAGGCGGATCTGCCAGGCTTCCTTCAGCAGCCGGCGGGCCAGCAGCCAGCCGGGAATCAGGGCGGAAGTCATCAGCAGGGCGTTGAACACGGACATCGCCGCCAGCCGCACCCCCGCATCCCGGATCATCCAGAAGGGGGACAGCAGCAGGGGGTACAGCACCCGGAGGAAGGCCACCGGCGTGTGGTACAAAGCAATCCCACCGCCCGCCCGGATGTTCTTGGCGATCTCCAGCGCCAGCAGTTCATCCCCGTAAATCGCCGCCGTACGGGAAGGCAGCAGCGCCAGCGCGCAGCGCACAGCGGCGCTCAGCACCAATACCGCGGCAAAAAAGAGGCCGCAACGGGCTCTTGTATTTGTTTCACGCATGGTCATTCCTCCCATCCGTCCGAAGATATCAGGCCGGGATTCAGGCTGAAGTTCATTTTATCATAGAATGCATATTCTGTCCATTTTGCCCAAAAGAATTACGGACTCCGCGGCAGCAGAGCCCGTAACGATAAACCATTTTACGGCAAAGCAGCTTACGCAGCCGCCGCTTCCTTCTCTTCTTTCCTTCTGCTGCGGATCAGCAGAATCAGGCATACCATGAAGCCTACCGCGCAGATGGGTCCCGCGACCTTGATCGTCTGCTTCACAAAGGTGCCCGAGAGAATCTTCGGCCGATGTGCTTTCACTGACAGCAGGCGAATCGTACCTTCGGTCATTTCCTCTTCGTTGTAGGCCGTCAGCAGCGTATTCAGATCCGCGATCACTTCATCCTGTTTCTTCACCAGCTTGTCGATTTTCCCCTGCAGCTCGGCAGTCTGCTGTGCATGCAGTTCAGCCTTTTCCTCATTACTCAGCTCTGTCACAGTTTCCTGCTGCGCAGTCTCTGCAGAAACCGTTTCCGTTGCTTCTCCTTCCGGAGCCGCTCCTGATTCAGCTGTTTCCGCAGTCGCTTCCTCGGCCGCAGCGATCACTTCCGCAGCCGCCTCCTCGCTCACCGCGCCGGTGCCCACCAGCTCCTCGATGCGTTTCTGAACCTGGGCGATATTTGTGCTGATCCGGTTAATCTGCGCCACGATATCCGTACGCCGCCGCACCAGCGTATCATAGGTCGTGGAAGACGTACCGCCCACCTGATTCAGAGAGCTGGATGTGCTCAGATAAATGATTTCCCCTTTTTCATATCCGGCAATCAAGGTCTCCAGCTCCTTGAGCTCCGCCTGCATGTGTTCCTTCTGATTGCCCCAGGTTTCGATCTGATAGCGATACTGGGTCAGCAGGCGGTTTTCCTGCTTGGTCAGGGCGTTCTGCACGATACTGGCCTCCAGCCGGGAAACCTCATTGGTATTCAGGCTCTGCAGCCGGGCCAATATGTCGTTGAACCCTATGCCCCCGGCTTTGAAAGCCGGTTCCTTGGTATACATTTCACTCACGAAGCGGGACGCCTGAGTCAGGTTCTGGCTCAGCACAGTCATCTGCTGGGTATAGTCCAGGCTGGCCAGGCCCGCCATCCCGATTTCATTGTCCCATTTCACGGAATACTTCCGCACGAAGTATTCCCGGTAGGCTTCCGTAATACTTTTCACCAGGGCAGTCAGATTTTTGTCACTGATCGTTGAGTCGAAAGTATTATACAGAACAATGCTGTATTCTGTCGGATAATAGTCTGTCACAGTCAGTTTACGATCCGCCGCGAAGTCCAGCAGACTGTCGAAGCTCAGAACCTGCTCCGTGATATCTTCAGGATAAGCGCCGGTAATTACCAGGTTGTCCCGCAGCTGCTCCGCGGTATATTTATCCGTCAGTTCCGCCTTCTCGAGAGCATTCTCCAGCACCTCGTCCAGGCGAGCCTCATTGATATCATATTCGTTCCCGTTGGGAGCCACTCCGTCTCCCGCTCCATTGAAAGACAACAGCAGCGTAGCGCCGGCATACGTTTTCTCGGGATTCCCAAAAAACTGAATCAGCGAAATAATCGTTCCAAGGATCCCGCAGATGATCAGCACGATCAGAGTATTCCGCAGCCAGTGCGTTTTCTTTATCGTTTTCATGCCCGCGCCGCCTCCTTTTCTTTGTTATCCCGCCGGAATTCAGGCGCCAGGGCCGCCAGGAACCACAGGCCGCAGGCAATCACAGCCCCACCCACAACACCGATGATGATCATCTTTAGATTCGCCGTCAGGAAGTTGTCCATCTTCCCCTGAGCTTCCGTGTGGCGCACATAGTTCAGGAACGCCGTTCCCTCCTGAATTTCCTGCATATGGGCGTACACAGCCTGATAGATCGCGTAGGTGGCCTGAATCGCACTGTCCAGCTCATCCTTCACGGTTCCCAGATCCGTGCTTTCCGCGTTCAGCAGCCGGGCAATTTTCTTCTCCAGGTCGGCAATCGTGGTTTCCAGGCTGCGCTTTGTCGTATAGTATGCCGCCTGCTGCTGCACCAGCTGATTGTAATAGGCAGTGGTATCCGTGGTCCCCCGGGAGCCGTCGCTCTCCTGCATGGACACAAAGATCCTGTCGTTCTTGTAGCTGTCCAGGATTTCTTTCGTCTCCGCGATGTTGGCATTGACCTCGTCCAGGGAGAGCCGGGCGTTGGTCAGCTGATATTCGTAGTTGGACACCAGCTCTGCCGGGTTCTGTGCGATACCTTCGGCAAACACGTAAGCGTAAAGATAGTCAATGTGAGTATCCGCCACGGTCTGCAGGGCTTCCATCCAGTCCCGCAGGGTATGCCCGGTCACCGCGGAGCGGTAATTCTTTTCCTGGATGGATTTGTTATTGCAGTAATTGTAAAGGTTCTGCTCCGCCGTCCGCAGCTGCTCCAGAGATTCCAGAATATCCATATCTTCCGTGTCAATGATGGAAATCTCATCGGTGGGCAGCCGGGTATCCGCGTAGGTCCGCACCAGATACTCGTTGTAGCTGATCATAATCCGGTTCAGCAGGGCCCGAAGTTCATCGTCATCCAGATCCTGTTTTATCTTTTCTTCCTCATCCCCGAACCCGTTTTTCAGCTTTACAATGAACTGATTGCTGTAGGTCAGCCGCATGCTCTGCGCTTGTTCGTAGGCGTCGTTGTTCTTGCTGTCGAGCATGCCGGAAATCAGTTCCTGCTGTTGCCGGCTCTTTTCCGTCAGAATCCGCTGAATTGTGATATTCTTCCGCAGCTGCTCTGCGTCCACCTTCTGGCTCAGGGTCATCCCATCCAGGGCGTTGTTCAGCACATAGGAGGAGGTCACCTGGTTCAGGTCCAGCGATGTCAGATCCGGCGCCGTCAGGTCCGTCACCTGCCGGAAGAGCTGCGTGACATCGTTGGCCAGCTGAGCCTGGGTAATACGCTCTCGCTCCTTTTTAGTCGAAGCCATCTCCAGCAGGTCTTCCCAGCTATACCGCAGCTCATAGTCCAGCGTCGCCACGGTGGACACCGTCAGCTCCGGATGCTTGATCTGATACAGCAACAACGGAGCACAAAAACCCACCACCATACACAGCACCAGAACCCAGGCAAACACCCGGGCCTTCAGTTTCATATTATGGAACACCCGGCCCAAGTCAATAGAGTCCTCCTCCCCCTGTCCGGGCGCATTCAGCACCAGCTGAATCTGCCTGTCCTTTTCCGTTCCGTTGTTCTCCAACCGGCTTCCCTCCTTCTCCGCTCATCCATACAGGGATATACAGATATCATATTATCATAGCAGCCTTGAAAAAGCAAACGTAACCCGTATCAGGGATCCCCTTTTGCCTGAATGCTTCGTTTCTTGTTGGCAAACAGATAGTAATCCCCGGCTTCGGCAATAATCTTATACCCGTTTTCCTTCGCTGCATTCTTAACTTTTTTTCCTTTTGTTGTTGTTCCGATGTAATCGTATCCGTTTTCCTTCGCGTACGCAAACAGTGCCTCCCAGTTGTGCGGATTTGAATTCCAAGTATTATAAATAGCCTTCGCCTCCGCGCTGAGTGGCAGAATAAACGGTCCATAAGCATTTCTTCCCCACAGCAGCTCGATATCCGAGGAATACTGCCGCACCATCAGCGGTGCCCAGGGACCGGTAAATATCGCCTTCGGATGCGGATTCTCCTCCAGCATCCGATCACATAGTTCCGGCAGCCCTTCGTCTATTTTGTAGGCTGTATACGCCGGCTTCACGGTTTTGTCGTTGAACCAACTGGCTCCCGTGAAGAAAATCAGAAGCACAGCCGCAGCCAGTGCGATCAGCCGAATCCACTGATTCTTAAACCTCCGGAAGAGATCCACAACCGCCATGGCAATCAGGATTCCCCTGGGGAAGATCCAGAACATCCGCCAATATCGTCCGAAACTGTATTTGTAAGTTAATGGATTGCTGATGATGGCAATCATGAACAGCACCAGTGGAAACAGCACTTTCCAACGGATCTCCTTATGGAAAATCCACAGATATACCGCTGCCACCAAAGCAATCCAGGTGTAGGGGACCTTGAGCAGATAACCCTGCAGAAACACGTACTGTCCTTGTATAGCCAGCCCAGTAAGTTCAGATGTCAGCAACGCTCTCCCTCCCCTCAGTTATAGAGGGTATACACCCAGTAATATCCCGCGAAAAACAGCAGCGGAACAAAGCACCTGATTGTCACCCACAGAGATTTCCGCCGGATCCCATACGCCACACCGAATCCACCACAGAATACAACTCCCAGTACCAAGCCCATGATAGATAGGAAGCAAAACGCCAACATAGTAATGTAAAACAGCAGATAAGCTTTCCATCCCTTGGGCCGGTCGTCGATCTGTGTCCCTACCCAGTAAGCAAAGGGAACTCCCAAGCCGGCTACCGCCGCCTTTCCCTGCCACACGCGCCACAGTGCTACGTTTTCCAGCACAGATACATGATCCCCGAACACAATCATCGTGAAAATCAGGATCACCGCCGCACTTTTTGCGAACAGATCCCCCGGGAAGAAGCGTTCCGCCAGAAGCCAGTAAACCGCCAGCATAGCCAGCAGGAAAGACATCTGCAGGACACTATGCGATATAATCGTCGCATGCGTTCCTGTCACCTGCGCCACATAGGCTATATAAACCATATAAGGAGCTATTGCGTCCCGCTGCATTTCCAAAGTAATCCTCGCCGCCGGCAGCCCTGTGGCAGCATCCACTCCGAATATCGTATCGCTATTCACGATATCCAGAGCAACCGCCACATAGCGGGCATCATCCTTGTCCGGCCTCTGGTGCACTGCCAGCTCATATGCCAGGAACAGGAATCCCAGGATCATGATCACCGTCACGATGATCGCCGCCGCGCCTGGCTTCTTCCGTTCCGGTTTCTGCTCCTGCTGTCCCCGGTTTGCAATCAGCAGCGCCCATCCGAGCAGCGCCAGCAGCCCCAGTACTATGGTCATTCCGATCCACAGCGGCCGGAAATGCATCCGGTACCACACCATCGGAACTGTCACCAGCTGAAACAGAGCCCACTCCGTAAAGGTCCCCACCAGATACAGTTTGGCCGGGTGGATCCCCACCGCCAGCCAGCGACATACCGCCGCCCCTACGCCCATGGGCATGATGACCAGCACCACAACCCACAGGATTACATTCAATACGTTCATAACTCCTCCTTCGTTGGTTTCCATCCCGGATTATAGCATACAGCCCCTTTTCCTTCAACCCGGCCCCAAAATGGCGAAAAAAAACTTTATCTGTACAATCCTTCGGGGTACACTGTCATTACATTCTGACTGAACGAAAGGAAGGTTTGTTATGAAGAAATTCTTCTCTCTCCTGCTGGTTCTGGCCCTGGCCCTCATGGCACTGCCGGTCTGTGCCGACTCCGTGATCCCCGGTCTGGAGGACGGCGTCCTCACCGTGGCCATGGAATGCGCCTATGCCCCATACAACTGGGCCCAGCCTGACGATTCCAACGGCGCTGTCCCGATCAAGGATTCCGTGCTTTATGCCAACGGCTATGACGTTATGACCGCTAAAGCCATCTGCGAAGCCAACGGCTGGAAGCTGGAAATCATGCAGCTGGACTGGGATTCCCTGATTCCCGCGGTGCAGTCCGGTGTCTGTGACGCGGTCATCGCCGGGCAGAGCATGACCTCTGAGCGGATGGAAGCCGTCGATTTTGCCGGCCCGTATCTCTACGCCACCATCGTCTGCCTCACCAGGCAGGGCAGCCAGTTCGCCGAAGCCAAGGGCATTTCCGCACTGTCCGGCGGCAGCTGCACCAGCCAGAGCGGCACCATCTGGTACGATTCCTGCCTGCCCCAGATTCCCAATGCGCAGATCGCCATGCCCGCTGAATCCGCTCCCGCCATGCTGATGGCTGTGGAATCCGGCACCGTGGATTTCGTCTGCACGGATATGCCCACCGCCCAGGGCGCTTTGATCGCCTATCCGGATCTGGTGCTTCTGGACTTTGCCGGCAGCGGGGATGATTTCCAGGTCTCCGAAGAAGAAATCAACATCGGCATCTCCGTCCAGAAGGGCAACACCGCCCTGGTGGACGCCATCAACAGCTATCTGAGCGGCAAGACCGCAGACGACTTCAACGCCCTTATGCAGGAAGCCATCCGGATTCAGCCTCTGAGCGAATAAGCGTATGTTTGCACAGCTTATCTCCGATATCGGATCCCTCTGGGCCAAGTACGGCACAGTCTATCTGACCGGGATCTCGAACACCCTGATCCTGTCGGTGGTGGCTACCCTCATCGGCTGCGTTATCGGGTTCTTCTGCGGTATTCTGCAGACGATTCCCTGCGGCCCTGCCGATCCGTTTCTGAAAAAGGCGCTCCTGAAATTCATCCGGATCATTCTCCGGGCTTATGTGGAAGTTTTCCGCGGCACCCCCATGATCCTGCAGGCCGTATTCATCTATTACGGTATGCCCTATTTCTTCGGCGTCTCCTTCCGGGATATCTGGACCGTCAGCATCATCGTGGTGTCCGTCAATACCGGCGCCTATATGGCGGAATCCGTCCGCGGCGGCATCATGAGCATCGACCCCGGCCAGTCCGAGGGAGCGAAGGCCGTCGGCATGAATCACTGGCAAACCATGCTTTACGTGATCCTGCCCCAGACCCTGCGCAATATCATGCCGCAGATCGGGAACAACTACATCATCAACGTCAAGGATACCTCCGTCATGTTCATTATCGGGTTTTCCGATTTCTTCGCCGTTCATAAGATGGTTTCCGGCGCCGTGTTCAAATACTTCCCCTCCGCCTTCATGGAGATGGTGGGCTATCTCTGCCTGACCCTGTTCGCTTCCTTCCTTCTGCGCAAGCTGGAAAAGAAGCTGGCGGGCAAATCGGATTACGAACTGGTCAGCACAGACAGCCTGGTTATGTCCGCCGGAACGTACTCCCTTCCGGAAGACGCCGTTTCCCCCTTTGATGAAATCAGCAAGGATTACAAAGGAGGGAAATCATGAGCGGGCATATTCTGGAAATCCGTCACCTCTCCAAAGCCTTCGGGTCTCACGCGGTTCTGAAGGATATCGACTTCACGGTCGACAAGGGGGACGTCACCACCATCATCGGAGCCAGCGGAAGCGGTAAATCCACGCTGCTGCGCTGCATCAACCTGCTGGAAACTCTTACCACCGGGGAAATCCTTTTCCACGGGCAGGATGTGACAAAAGGGAAAATCAATCCCTCCGCCTACCGGGCCAAAGTGGGAATGGTCTTCCAGAGCTTCAACCTGTTCAGCAACATGACGGTTCTTGCCAACTGCATGATCGGACAGCAGAAGGTCTCCCATGTGAAGAAGGAGGAAGCCCGGCAGCGGGCCCTGTACTATCTGAACAAGGTCGGCATGGCCCCCTACATCAACGCCCGGCCGGATCAGATTTCCGGCGGGCAGAAGCAGCGGGTCGCCATCGCCCGGGCCCTGGCCATGGAGCCGGAGGTCCTGCTCTTCGACGAGCCCACCTCGGCCCTGGATCCGGAGATGGTGGGCGAGGTTCTGGACGTCATGAAATCCCTGGCGAAGGATAACATGACCATGCTGGTGGTCACCCACGAAATGGCTTTTGCCCGGGACGTCAGCACCCATGTGGTCTATATGGCGGACGGGGTTATCGAGGAGGAAGGCCCTCCAGCGAAAATCTTCACCAACCCCGATAACCAGCGTACCCGGGAGTTCCTGAAGCGGGTGCTCAACAGCTGATATCGCTTGATATTCCGCATCATTCCACCGGCGCCTTAACGACGCCGGTGGTTTTCTCTGTACCGCTCGATCCTCCGGGCATTCCCGCTCTTTTCCTCCAGGTCATATACCCCTTTCTGATAGGGCAGGTATGTGATCACTGCCCCCACCGACAGCCCCAGCTCCTCCACCACCCGGCGGATGGAGCCATATTCCTCATATAATCGGGCCGCCTCCCGGGATCTTTCGGTGGACCACAGTCCTCCGGTAATCAGGATCTTCCGGATCTTGGCGGTGCTCATCCGGATTCCTTTTCCTTCCAGCTCCTTCCGGAACTGCTCCAAGGACGTGTGCATTGCCCGGATCCCCGGCTGCCAGCTCTCCCCTCCGGGCCTGCTGTCTTCCTCCCGGTCGTCATACCGGTCGTGATACAGCGCGCAGATCATCCTGATAAACTCCCCGCTCGGACTTCGCTCCGTTTTTCCGCCCATGTCAGTCTCCTTCATTTCAAATCACACAAGTCATCATGCTACCAGGGAAATCCCCCGGCAGCAATATTCTCTCCTTATGCCTCGGCCTTCCACAGCCCGTGGAGATTGCAGTATTCATAGGCCGCAACCGCCTTCTCGTTCACCTTGAATGCCGCCTCCGGCTTCATCCCCGGTTTCAAATAATGAATCTGGAAGCCCTGCTCCGTCTCCAGCAGAATCCACTCGATATAGTGAGCCGGGAGGGACGGATGTTCGACGGATCCGACTTTGACCGTAACCACGTCGTCCGCGATCTCAATCACCGGCACATGCTTTTCATGCGCCCCGTCCGTCGTATTTGCCGTAAGCTCTTCGCCGACGGATAAGCTCTTGTCACTGATAACAATCTGATCGTCGATTTTGTAGAATTTCATGTCGTTTGCCTCCTGCCTTATAACATCATGGTGTCGAGTTTCCTTTTTCCAACAGTTCCCGCGCCTTTTCCAGCGCCGCAGCGATCACCTGGTCCATATCGTAATACTTGTATTCTCCCAGTCTGCCGCCGAATACCACATTCTTTTCCTGATCTGCGAGTCTCCTATACTCTTTATATAATTTGCTGTTTTTCTCATCATTCACCGGATAATACGGTTCATCCCCCGGTTTCCACTCAGAACTGTATTCCCGGGAAATCACAGTCTTAGGCAGATCGTTCCCCTGCTCATCCTTTCCGAATTCAAACCATTTATGTTCAATAATCCGGGTCCACGGTGTCTCCGCATCCGTATAATTCACCGCAGCATTCCCCTGGAAATTCGGCATATCCAGCAACTCTGTTTCAAACCGGACTGAACGGTATTCCAAATTCCCAAGGCAGTAATCAAAGTATGCGTCAATCGGACCAGTATAAATAACCTTCTCAGCCAGCTTATCCCATTTTCCTTTGTCCGCAAGATAGTCCACACCCAGCTGAACCTCAATTCCGACCAGCATTTTTTCAACCATCTTTGTATACCCGCCAACCGGAATCCCCTGATGCAAAGCGTTGAAATAATTGTTGTCGAAAGTCAGACGTACCGGCAGCCTTTTGATGATAAAGGCAGGCAACTGATCACACGGTCTTCCCCATTGTTTCTGTGTATACCCTTTAATCAGTTTTTCATAAATATCAATACCAACCAGAGAAATTGCCTGCTCCTCCAGATTCTTTGGCTCCGTAATGCCGCTGGCTTTCCTCTGCTCCTCGATCTTTTTCGCTGCTTCTGCCGGCGTCACAACCCCCCATATACGATTAAACGTGTACATGTTAAAGGGAAGAGAATACAGTTCACCCTTATAATTCGCTACCGGACTGTTCGTAAACCGGTTAAAGGTTGCAAAACGCTGAACATAAGACCAGACGGCAGAATTGTTTGTGTGGAATATATGTGCACCGTATTGATGAACATTGATTCCTTCCAGCTGATAGGTAAATACGTTCCCGGCAATATGCGAACGGCGTTCAATCACAAGAACAGAATGCCCATGATCAGTCAGTTCTCTTGCAACCGTAGCACCATACAATCCTGCACCGACAACTAGGAAGCTATACATGTCTTCCCCTTTCTAGAAAAGCGACATTTTCTGCTGCTTCTTTTCAATACCGAACCTTTCCTTCCGCGACAGATCGTAAATGCTCTCCGTAAGGGGACTTTCCGTACAGTTTCGCCGATTCCATCAGCTTTTCCTTCCCTATAAACCCGTTTATAAACGCAATCTCCTCCGGCGCGGAAATCGTGATTCCCTGTCTGCTCTGAATCATTTCCACGAAATTCGCGGCAGCCAGCAGGGACACCATTGTTCCCGTATCAAGCCAGGCAAACCCACGGCCCAGCAGCTGCACGTCCAGAATTCCGTCCGCCAGGTACATATCATTGAGTGTAGTGATTTCCAGTTCTCCCCGGGCAGAGGGCTTTACCTGATTCGCCCGATCCGCCACTCCTGCAGGATAGAAATACAAGCCTGTCACTGCATAGTTGGATTTTGGGTTCTTTGGCTTCTCTTCAATGGACAATGCCCGTCCGTTTTCATCGAATTCAACTACCCCGAAGCGTTCAGGGTCCGGAACATAGTATCCGAATACGGTTGCTCTGCCGTTTTCCTCCGCATTCTTTACAGCCGCCTTCAGCATGCTCCGGAAACCGTTCCCGTAAAAAATATTATCTCCGAGAACCATTGCTCCGGGACCGCCGGCCAGGAATTCCTCGCCGAGAATAAAAGCCTGCGCCAGGCCGTCGGGAGATGGCTGCACCTCATAGGACAAACAGATCCCAAACTGCGATCCGTCGCCAAGAAGATGCTCAAACCTCTGGGTATCTTCCGGTGTGCTGATAATCAGAATATCCCGGATCCCCGCCAGCATGAGCGTACTGAGCGGATAGTAGATCATCGGTTTATCATAGATAGGAAGAAGCTGTTTACTCGTTACCTTGGTTAATGGATAAAGGCGAGTTCCTGAACCGCCGGCAAGAATAATCCCTTTCATGCGAGGATACCTCCATCAAAATTTGAATGTTTCTTTTAAGCCAACCCATTTCTGGTCTTTTTCAGAAAGCTTCAGAGGAACCCCATCAACCTGGTATCCGTCAGCTGCTGCATCGCCTTTGTACTCACCTGTAAGCTTTGGCCAATCAATTCCTATATCCGGATCATTCCAGGCCATTCCGCCCTCGTCATTCGGATGATAAAAGTCATCACATTTGTAGCAGAAAGCCGCTACATCTGACAAAACAAGAAAGCCATGCGCAAACCCGCGTGGAATCAGGAACTGATGATTGTTTTCTTCAGACAGCAACTCTCCATGCCAATGCCCATATGTCGGAGATTCAGCCCGCAGATCAACCGCTACGTCAAACACTTCACCTTTAATGACGCGTACCAGTTTCGTCTGCGGATACTGCTTCTGAAAATGCAAACCGCGCAAAACGCCTTTACCAGAAAGAGACTGATTATCCTGAACAAAATGAATGAATAAACCGGCTTCCTCCATATCCCGCTGAGAATATGTTTCCATAAAATATCCGCGGGAATCCCCATGTACGGCAGGAATAATCAGGCACAGGCCTTTAATACCTTCCAAATCCTTTTGTATCGTTATCTGTCCCATTATATATTCGCCTCTTTCAGATACCGGCTTACCGCATCCTTCCAATCCGGAAGCGGCGTAAAGCCTTCTTTGATCAGTTTTGATTTATCAAGCCGGCTGTTTTCCGGTCTTGCCGCCTTACTAAGCCCATACTCTGCAGTCGTAACAGGAATAACCTTTGTGCTGAGCCCATACTGTTTATAAAACTCCAGACAAAAATCATACCAGGATATATATCCGCCTTCATTGGTTGCATGATAATATCCATATTTTTCTGATTCTACCATATCCACAAGAAGACGGGCAAGATCCAAGGTATATGTGGGCGTTCCAATCTGATCATTGACAACACGAACCGTTTCGTGTGTCTTTCCGACATTGATCATTGTCTTGATAAAGTTTTTACCATTCAAACCGAACACCCATGCTATCCGAACAATAAAAAACTTTTCAAGCAATGAAGATACTGCTAATTCTCCATCAAGCTTACTTTGCCCGTAAACATTCAGCGGTGCATAACATTTATCATCCGGCTGCCAGGGACGTTCTCCTTTTCCATCAAATACATAGTCCGTAGAAATGTAGATCATTTTCGCATCAACTGCTTTTACAGCTTTAGCTATATATTGTGTTCCAAGATGGTTGATTGCGTCTACTTTTGCTCTGTTCTCTTCATCCTCTGCTGCATCCACAGCTGTCCAGGCAGCACAATGAATAACAGCATCCGGCTTGATATCATTTATCGCAGCAAAAACAGCCGATTCATCTGTTATATCAAGCTGAATATAAGGCACACTGACAACTGCACTTCCATCAATTACTCCACTATAGATCGGAGCAATATCACTCCCTTTGACGTCATGGCCACGTAAAAAAGCATTATTCACGACATCATGCCCTAGCTGCCCGCCAATCCCTGTAACAAAAATCTTCATCAAATAAACTCCAATTCCTTAATTATGTGTATATGTATTATGTATTTAGAGTACCACGAATCAGCCTCTAACCGTTGTGTTTGTTATTTTTTTAGGGGGGGGAGACCGTCCGAAAACCTCTGAGGTTTTCTGAAAGATAATCTGCCGAGTTAATATCCATCCATGAGAGATGAAATGATCTCTCATCTCAATACACAGAATCGCACCTTTGCAACTGAATAAAGTACGCTACGAACGTTGAAAATAAAGACTTTCAGAGTAGTATGTGGTATAATAGAAGCAGCTCAGAACAAGATATTGCGAGGTGCTCCGAATGCCATACATCCCGAAGCCAATCGATCGTTATCAGGTCACTATGGACAGTCTGGACACTATGGTTGCCTGGGACAGCATGGCACGTGTCATTGACTGTTTTGTGGAACATCTTGATCTGACCGAAATGGGATTCACCAAGGCAGAACCAAGTTTCGAAGGTCGTCCCTGCTTTGATCCGAAGAGTCTCCTGAAGCTGTTCTTTTACGGATACCGGAACAGCATCCGTTCTTCCAGAAAACTGGCCCGCGCCTGCGAAACCAATATTGAAGTAATCTGGATGCTGGGCGGCCTGAAACCGGATTTCAGAACGATCTCTGATTTCAGGAAAGATAACATTGCCAACCTGAAGAAGGTTTTTAAAGAGTTTGTTCGCAGGGTCACGGTGGATGTTGATACTGGATTCGTCTCAATCGATGGAAGCAAGTTCCGGGCAGTCAATTCCAAGGACCGCAACTTCACCATTATGAAGTTGGACGACCGGATTAAATGGCTGGATGATCACACTCAGGAATATCTCCGGCTGATTGAAGAAGCAGATAAGGAAGAGGATTCCGAAGGAACGCTGACCAAAGCAGAACTGGAAGCGAAGCTGAAAGAAGCTCAGGAACGCCTCGAAAAGTATCGCGGCTACCGGGAAATCATGGAGCGCGACAGTCTGACTCAGCTTTCCCTGACGATGCCGATGCCCGGCTGATGAAGAACAAAAACGACATGGATGTTTCCTACAATGTGCAGACAGCCGTCAGTTCTGAGACACACCTGATTATGGATTATGAAGTCACGAATCAGGTGACAGACCATGGGATGATGGCTCCGACCACAGAGGGACTGCAACAGGAAAACGAAGGGAAAATTCTCGAGGCTGTGGCGGATAAAGGCTATGACAAAGCTGAGGATATGATTGCCTGCCTGGAGAAAGGTGTCATCCCTCATGTAGTTCTTCCAGATGGAAAAGATGAATACGATCTGGAGATGGATTACCAGGAAACGGAAGATCTTCATCCGGAAAGCACGGATAGCGCAGAACTGAAGAAGTGTCTTCATGCCGGAGTGATTCCGGAAGCTTATGAAGGGATTCTGAAAGATATCGAGGTTGTCGAAGTTCGGCGAATGATCCGGGATGAAAACGCTTCGAAAGTCAAAAGTCCGTTCGGTTCGGAAGAAGAAATGAGGGCTCGAGCCAAAGAAGGTTATTTTGTCCGCGATCCGGAACGGGATCTGGTGTATTGTCCGGGCGGTGGAACGCTCCGGAAGAAATGCATTAAGAAGAACGGAGTTACCAGATATGCGAACAAACTTGCCTGCTTCCTTTGTCCGTACAGAGGACAATGTGTAACTGCTCGAGGAATCACGAAGTGGAAAGAAGTTGATTTCACTAAGGATAAGCTTGAACGGCTGGTCCGATGGTATCCGCGGGATGACAAAGACGACTCTGACAAAACGGATCCACCAAAGCTTCCGAAACGGAAGTTCGAGAAAGTCAAGATTGTCCGCTTCAAGCTGAGACCAGATCGCAAGAAGATGAATCTGCGGATGTGCCTTTCAGAGCATTCCTTTGGAACACTGAAGCAAGCCATGGGTGCAACATACTTCCTGCTGAAAGGAAAGCTGAAAACGCATGGTAAATTCGCACTCTTGTCGATGGGATACAATCTTGCAAGAGTTGAAAACTTATTCGGTTTCTGGGGACTGATGCAGAAAGTCAGGGGATAATCCCTGATAATACCCGTCTGATACCTGTCAAATAGCGTATTTTATTCAGTTGCCAAGGTTCGAAAGCGGGTTTTGAGATAAATCGGGCGGAAAACCAAGATTTTTGATGTCAAACCGACGGAAATCCATTGGAAATATAGGGTTTTCGGACGGTCTGGGGGGGGGTGAGCAAACCCTATGTAGTTCTCTTATACAGTTTCATCCTGATTTTTTCCACTAATGATTGAATCTCTTTTGGCCTAAACATGATAACCAATTGAATTAATATACCCAAAGAGCCACATATCAAGCACTCTATAATGAACATTATCCAGCCAGGATTACTGGTAAATAAATATGATACCAAAAGCATGATACAGATCGCTGCCGTACAACAAAGAATATTTAGAAATAAAGTTGGATAAAATGTTTTTTTGGAGATCCTAAGGCAATGACTCATGTATATAGGATTTATCACAATGTTGATGATATTCATTATGACCGCTGTTGTAATTACTATTGAATAAGCTCCCAAATTGGTGTATTTGATTAATACTGCCATTCCAAACACATTTAACAAACCGCCTATAATGGTAACAATACAGGGTACTTTGTTTTTTACTGTTAATGTATATATATAATATAATGGGAAAACGCATCCTTCGGACAAGCATGGAATCATTGCTATTACTGTAAGTGCATAGATTTTCCGTATATCCTGTGTAGGTATCCAAAGACGATAAAAGCTTAAACCTAATACACAAAAGCCTCCAAATACAACATTTGACAGCATACCACATATTTTCATAGAATACTTTAATTCAGCGATCAAACCCTTCGTATCACCATCAGCATATTTTTTTAAAAAAATGGGATGAAATGGCTGAGCTACTGTAGTATATAGCATATAAACTAAATTATTAATTGTTTTTGATACTGATATTTGCCCCATCGATAATGCACTTAGCAACAAGTTGGAAACAAGTAAATCAAGTCCTGTATTCAGCATATTCCCTAAACTATTTGCAGTGTTCCATATTCCTTCTAGTACCAATTTTTTTAATGACATATAATTAAAGTATTTATATTCGATTTTTGATTCCGGGATCATTTTTTTTGTTGATATCAGAGCTCCTCCAAACATGATCATTGCGGCTAAGCATGTTGCCAGTCCAACATACCATACATGAGGCGTAAACACTTTATAACAAATTATCAAAGCAATGATTTCAACTAGATACGAACCCCCTTTTATTGTATTAATAACGTCAAGACGGTTTTTTACATATCCCGATGCAGAAAATACAGTAGTAACCGTAGTGAAGTAGAACGTCACAAATGTTAAAAGGAAAAGAAACTTAACATCTCCTATAATGCTCAATGGAATATTAATGAGCAATTCTATTTTTATAATCACCAGGATACCGACGACTAGTATAATACTACCGATAAAGAAATCAGCAAAGAAGACTGTATTATAGTACTTTTTGTAATCTTCAATATCTTTTTGCATATATGATATAGTCATATATCTTGCAGCATATGAGTTTAATGCCATCATCGCAATAGCAGCATAATTCGTAAATTGCTTAGCTAATGTAACAAACCCAAATGCCTCAACGCCAACATTATTCGTTATTATCGGAGTTAAGTATAAATTAATAAAGCAATTGAGCAGAACAGCCAAGAAGCTAATGAACATTGTCACAAAAACATGTGCTTTTTCCCTCATTAATGCTCCACCCATTCTAGAAATATTATGCTCCCTTCCGGAACCATCAAAATGCAAGAATAAATAATCACAAAACGTTCATTACATCAATTAGTCTTATTATGGTAAATCATACTTATGTTTGTCGGTAACATTTATATTATTTCCAATTTGTACTTCAATTAAGATAAGGTCTGTATATGAGAAAATCGTATGCTTACTACCAGCTTTAATAGTAATTGTATCACCAGGGTTTACTGCTTGTTCTGTTCCATCAACAATTACTTTTCCCTTTCCTGATACAACTATCCAGATCTCATCTCTATGATCATGTGAATGGTAGTTCATATGATCATTTGCTTTCATGGATACTTTGATAGTCAAACTATTGGTTCCAACATCGACAACATGAAAAACCCCCCAGGATTTTTCGGCATACATTATACCTTGATCTATGTTCTCTACATATTCTTTTATTGAATCAGTCCTACTTTTTGCAGATACTAACATACCGTCTGGACTTGCCGCTATTGTAATGTCCTTCAACCCCAAGCAAAGAATTGGTATATCTAAATCATTAATTATATGTGTATTGCAGCATGTTTTGTCCTTAATTACCTTTCCTACAACATCATCTTCCATAGTTTTCGTAAACATAGACCATGAGCCAATATCCCGCCATTTCCCAGAATATTTTACGACTTGAATTTTTTTTGTTTTTTCCACAACAGCATAATCGAAACTAATTTTTTTTAGTTTTCCATAATTTGCAAGCAGCTGATAATAATCAGTTATCCCATATTCTGTTTTTGCTCTTTCTAATACATATTTTAGTTTAAAGGAAAAAACGCCTGCATTCCATAATGCACCACGTAATAAAAAAGTCTTTGCTGTTTCCTCATCTGGCTTTTCTTTAAATTCATCAACCCAATCAACGTTTCCTAAACCATGCGGTATTATATATCCATACTTATCACTCGGATAGGTTGGTTCTATTCCCATTAACACTAAATCTGCTTCGTTGTTTGATACTTGTTCAGACAATTTTTTTACTGTTTGATAATACTCTGGCTCTACATAATGATCAGCTGGACATACGCAAACCGCCTCTTCTAAGTCAACTTTCATTATATCATGCATATATGCTGTTGCTAATACAATTGCAGGAAAAGTATCTTTTCGACACGGCTCCACAGATAAGCCAACTTGATCACCAATTTGATTCAAAATCGAAGAAACTTGACTTTTAGAAGTTGCTATCGCAATTCTTGCTTGCTCATCAACAGATTTTATCTGGCGATATACTCTCTGAACCATAGACTCATACGTTCCATCTTCAAGTTTATAAATTTTCAGGAACTGTTTAGACCTTATCTCATTTGACAAGGGCCAAAGTCGTTTGCCGGATCCCCCAGACAACAAAATGACATTCATTGTAATCTCCTATTGAGCAAAACTATTTGTAGAAAAGCGGGCTACAAATTAACTAATCCTCTCAGATTATTGAAACACCATGCTTTTCTCTTTTAACAAAACCCGATTTTGAGATATCCGCAGAAATCTTTCTCCTAAGTCTTCCATCTGATCCCCTTGCTGATAGAATTGATTATGAAACGGCTAACGCCATTTATACCCAAAGTTCTGACTTTCAAACACGAATTTCGGTAATTGTCATCCATTCATTTCAACCTTCTTTTTATGGTGAGAGCCAGACTTCGGGCCGGGCTTTTTTTCTTACAGAACCATCTTTGTTGTATCTGACCTTGTGACGTGATCCGGGCTTCGGACCGGGCTTGGCCTTGACTGGATTTCCGTCAGCATCATACTTCTGGTGATGAGATCCTTTCTTGGGCCCGGCTTCTTTTTCGGAGTCACAGGAAGTTCTCCGTTCAGCTTCCTAGTTTCATTTGCCGCTATCTCGTTCAAATCCACTGCTGTTTATGCCTGAATCCGTGAAACTCATTCCATCGGCCTAATACTGAGTTTGACTGTCCTTATCGGCGATTATCGCCAAAGGGGTAAACAAAAACAATCCCCTGCCCGGTGACTATGTACTTGTCACCGAACTATGAAAGAGCAAACCGTTTCCAGACACCCCAAAAGGCATATCGCCATGTGTTGCTACATCCCAGAGCCATAATCAGACGCCGCGCATGCTTTGTGAAATGGCTGGCACAAAGCATTAGATCTTCAATCACTGTCCGTAGCCTCCGGCGGCGAACCTTCCTCTTGGTTGGCCGCTTATGTTTATGGGATTCCTGGCCAATCATCCGGAGAAGATTGTAGGCGATCATCGCCAGTTCCAGAACCAGGGCATTGGTAGCAAACTTCCCGGAAGGAAGGCGCTCTACATCCATGTCGGTTTTCAGCTCACTATGGTACTGCTCGCTTTCCCCGTGAGCATGGTAGGAAGCGATGATATCATCATCCGACCATCCGAGGTTGGTCCAGAATATGTTCAGCTCAATGTCCGGGAACATAAGGATCTGACCATGCTTATCAATGGTGCGCTCAATGATTTCGTAGACGATCCGCATTCCCATTGCCTTTGTTTCCCCGGAACCGGTCTTGTAGGAGACGTCCTTCCAGGTGGTTCCAACATAGACGCCTTTTCCAAGGCGCGGATGACGGATATCTTTACAGCCGCCTCGCAGTTCGTTCAGCCAGCCTTCCTTGGATTCCTTGCGCGGATTTCTTTTGATGATGAACCAGGATCCATCCTCGATCAGGATTTCCAGATTATCAGCAGCATCATTGCCGGAATCCATTCGGATCAGCAGCGGTTTGTCTGTCATGCGGTGTGATACCGCCAGGGTTTCCTTCATGAATTCCGGTGTATGCGCCTGGCAATGCTGTTTTCCTTCACGGAGTCCAATGTTCGCCATGAAGCCCTCAGTCCCAATGTAGGCTACCATAGGCGCATATCCGTCAAATCCTTTGTATGTCCGGGATACACCTTCTTTCATCGTCTTGGAGTTATCGAAAGGAGTCACGTCCATGTCCACAGGTATCTCTCCTCCCGGCAGTATTCCGTGAAATACACCGTGAGTCACAAACATGTCCACGTTGGCGTCCAGCAGGTTGGTGCGCAGGCTGTCGCCGATGTCATCTATCCGTTGACGAATGGTTTCCGCTGAAGGGATTTTCTCTGGCAACCCCCAGAGCATTCTGAAAGTAATCCGGATCATCGTCAAATTCATAGACGGATTCATAAGAGGTTTTACCCAGTGTCAGCAGACCGGTGTAGGTCAGCAGGATATCACCGTCCTTGATCTGCGGTTGGCTGCGTTTCGGGTCTACCTTCCGGCGATCACACCGCTTCTTGAAGTCGCTTTTTCCCAGCATCGCACCCACGATATTCAGGCCGCTGGGGAGATGATCCGTTCGTTTCCGAATACGACTTCAATACGTGGTTTGTACATGAAATTCCTCCGTTCCTTTTGCTTCTATTATACCATGGAGGGTTTGAAAACACTATAATTTCAGCACCTGATGGGTGTATTTCCACGGTACTGAATAATGTGCCTTGGCACCAATGATTTCAACGTGTCTGGCAAGTTTTCAAGGTTCGAGTTTTACGGATTCAGGTTATATCATTCTTTCTCTCCAATAATTTAGCGAATCATGCAAAATACTATCCAAGTCTAATTCTGGTTTCCATCCAGTATGAGCAGTAAGCTTATCATGGTTTCCTCGGAGAACAGGCGTATCGCTTGGCCGCATTCTTGTTGGATCCTGGACAATATTAATTGTTGTTCTAGCAAAGCCCATCAATCTATCCAATATATCCTTTGCCTTATAAGACCTACCAGAGCATATATTATAAATCTCTCCGGTATGTCCCTTTTCAGCAATTAATCGTAAAGCTCTTGACGCATCTTTTACATGGGTAAAATCACGCTCACTATCCAGATTACCTACACACAGGTAATGTGTCTTATTAAATTCAATTTCCGCAATACCCGAAGCAAAATCTGAAATCAAAAAGCCTTTCATTTGCCCAGGTCCACCCAGATTAAACTGCCGAACCATGCAAATATCCAATCCATAGTTTTCAACATATAAACTTGCAAATAATTCCTGTGACAACTTTGAGATCGCGTAAGGTGTTGTTGGTTTTACTGGATCAGTTTCTGATACATTTACACCTCTTTCTTTCATGTTTCCATATTCGTCCGAACTGCCAATAGCAATTACACGCGTTCTATTAGACATCTTACGCACTGCTTCTAAAATATTAATAAATCCTATAGTATTTAACTGTACTGTCAATTGTGGTTTTTCCCAAGACAAACCCACATTTGCTTGTCCTGCCATATTTACTATAATGTCAGGTTGATACTCTTCAAGTGTTTTTTGAATCATATGTTGATCCATTATATCTAAAAAGAAGACATTATTATTCGGTCTTATGTCACAAGAAATGACTTCATACCCATGGGATTTGAATTCTTCACAAAGATGTGTACCATAAAAACCAGAACCACCGGTAATCAGTACTTTCACTTTTTTAATACCTCTTCCCCTGCTAACTTTAGATCATGTTCGGCCATAATGCGACACAGTTCCTCGTATGATGTTTTCTGGGGATTCCATCCCAATTTTGTTCGTGCTTTCGTTGGATCCCCCCATAAATTGACAACATCTGTAGGACGGTACCATTTAGGATTGGTGCAAACCACCATACGCCCTGTTTTTTTATCATACCCCTTTTCGTTAACTCCGGTACCTTTCCACTCAAGATCTATTCCAACATATGAAAATGCTAAAGTAGTAAACTCTCGTACTGTATGTTGTACCCCAGTAGCTATTACATAATCATCCGGTTCTTCCTGCTGAAGGATAAGCCACATGCATTCCACATAGTCTTTTGCATATCCCCAATCTCGTAAGCTATCAAGATTTCCAAGTTCTAGATGATCTTGCAAGCCACAGGCAATTCGACCTGCCGCCCGGGTTATCTTTCTGGTAACAAAATTCTCCCCTCGACGCTCGCTTTCATGGTTAAACAATATACCGTTACAAGCATAAATACCATAAGCATCTCTATATTGACGCACCATCCAAAGTCCATATAATTTCGCTACTGCATAAGGGGAATATGGATGAAATGGCGTATTTTCATTTTGAGGAACTTCCTCAACCTTTCCATATAGTTCACTTGTAGACGCCTGATATACTCGACACGTTTTATCCAAGCCAGCATTATGTACTGCCTCCAATATACGTAGAACGCCCAATGCATCGACATCACCTGTATACTCTGCTGCCTCAAATGATACCTGAACATGGCTTTGAGCCGCAAGATTGTAAATTTCGTCTGGCTTTACTATATTTATGATTCGGTTAATACTAGAGCTGTCGCTTAAATCTCCTTCATGAATAATTAACTGATCTAATATATGATTTATACGTTCTGTTGTTGGTACAGAAGCTCGCCTAACAATACCATGAACTTGATACTTTTTCTCGAGCAACAGTTCTGCCAAATAACTTCCATCCTGCCCTGTAATCCCTGTAATCAGTGCTCTTTTCACAGTATATACCCCCTCTGTTTACTCATATTTTGATTATTGATTCTGCTTAGTTAAGTTTTTTCCCCAGCAAACAATATAATGTATGAACATTGGTATAAGCATTTGTGTTATAATACGAAGAATTATTAGCCCACCGCTACTAAACCAACTCATAGAATACGGTACGGGAAAAATGCTTACAAAAGCCACAAGAACTATATAGTTCAAAGGAACCCCATATAAATATATATCAAATGATAAATCACACAGTTTTGTATTATAATGTTCAATCTTCTTTATTTTTCTTTCACTTAGGAAAATTGAAAGCAAAACAAAAAAGATAACGCCAGTTATCCTTGCCATAAAAAATAAAACATATATTTTGCTTACTCTGTATCCCCCATAAACCAATAACCATACTACTAGCATTATCCAGGGAAAGTATCGCGGAACATGATCATATGTAATACAAGATTTTTTATTTTGAAGGAAATAATGCACAATAACACCCGTCATAAACCAGAATAAGTACAAGCACAATCTATCCACATATAGAAGCTCTGTTAATTGAATTATGCCACTGTCTATAAAGATGCACAATATAACTGAGAAGAAATAAACTACCAGAAAAACCATTTTATTCTTTATAATATAGATAATATGCACAATAAAGAATATATAAACCAGTGTAATTAAAAACCATAAATGATTTTTCCCAAATCCTATTAAATATAACCAGATATTATAAAAAAGATTATTGCTGTTAAAGTATCCCGAAATAAGGAGAACTGGTATATTATAAAGTAAGGACACTAATACATATGGAATAAGTAAACGCTTTAATTTATTTTTTATAAATATCTTGAAGTTGGTATATTTTCCTGATCCAAGACTAAACGCATATATCATTCCGGATAAAACCATAAAAACATGCATATGACAAGAATAGATTAATCCGCCAAAAATGATATATAAACGATAGATTATCGTATTATCTATGATTGATTGTGAAAAATCTATTCCTATTTCCGGAGTATTGGTTGTTATAGTATAGAAAGCACTATGTCCTAATACTACTAGTATAGTCGCGAGCGATCGCAAATAATCAAACGCATCTATTCTCTTCTTATTCATCATATTTTGGTCTCCATCTGTTCTTTGGAATAAATACTAAATGGTACGTGCAATTCCATCGAGTATGTTGTATACTCTTATCGTCCATCTGGATCCCTCCTATGTCTGTTGTGGTTACGAAACCCACATTCAGTATATCATAGGAGATTTTCCTGTGAGCCTTCACGCAATGCTACGACTTCGCCTGGTCCCCCATCTAAGATGGGGTTATATTCTTTGTTCACTAACGACGCTATATTGATTTTTGAAACATTTGATACTGAATAAACTTGTGATATGAGACATTGAAATCAGGCTTATTCTTTTGAAGTGCTGTAAGAAAATATATTACAAAAATATTTACTCCTATATTAAAAGCCCGTTGTTCTGTAATCGCATAAATCAAAACAAACAATATGCAATAACAAATTTGCTGCTTCTCTTTTCTTAATGCATATATATATATAAATAACATAATCCCTAAAAGAAAAAGCAATGCGATTATGCCAAAATTTAGTCCAATATATACATATGCATTATCAATTAGATTTCTATCTTCTGTGGCCACGTTAATAGCATTGATATACTTTTGAGTTTGTATTATATTGCCAAATAGATGCATTTGATATTTTTCTAGAGCAATATGTGACAAATATATTCTATGCGATAGTAATGTATCAATTTGACTAATCCAAGTTTTTCCTGATCCATATTGCATAGGAAAATAGTATGATATAAATGGAAAAACAAAGAACAAGGAAGTAGAAATATATAATATAAGTTTTTCTATTTTTTTATGCTTACGCTTAAATAGCCCAACAAATAACCCAACTATTGTCATAAATGAAATTAATAACGCACATGTCCTGCTTCTTGGTATAAACCAGCAAAAAGCGACTAAAAAGATATAGAAGAAATATGAAGTCAATTTATTCTTCTTATAGTGGAAGTAAAAATAATCACCTGCGATACAGAATAAAACCGCTCCTAAATTATTGGGATGGGAGAAACCGAGTGAATGCCGTATTTCACCATCATTGACTAAGTCTCTGCTTTCCACCAGTCCAGCAAAATATAATGCAACAACTGCTAATAACCCAAGCAGATGGAAATACATGTCTTTTCTTACCAAGTTGTCGAAGTCATTACCGCGATAGGCAAATGTTGTTACAATTATTATTATAAATGTAGCATCTCTTAATCGGATAGCTGATATAGCAAATAACGATAAAATCAAAAAATACCATACTAATACTCGAAACTTTTCTCTTTTTCTTATTGTCACAGCAATAAAAATCAGAATTGCACATATTTCTAGCACCAGTGAAATATATCGGGCTCCTTTTATAAATGATATTTGAACCATATAACCACATATTGCCAAAAAATACCCGATATCATAATACGTAAATTGGCGCATACTTCTCATGCAGTTCATATCATTCGCTTTCCTAATCAGTTTCAGCCCAATAAGGCTGGAATAATAAATGCCACGGTATATCAAAGAAATAATCTATGAAATTCTCACGTCTTTTCTCGTGCAAACCATAAAAAGCATGTAACTGTTCAGTCCTGCCATGATTCGTCCAGCGAAAGAGCAATGCCATTGCGCAGTCTTTCAGAAGGCAGCGTATCTTTCCTTTCCTCAACTGCCCTCGCTTTCCCGGTTTCCGTTCCGGCAGCGGATTTGCTGCCAGTCCCTTGGCAACCATACGGTCATATTGTTTCAGTTATTGCTGCAATTCTTCTTCCGTGAAGAACGTTCTGCCTTCCGCCATCAGTTGGTTCTTGGCATGGCACATCCCCTGCAGTAGCTTACGGAGCTTCCCAGCCCACTTCTGGTTTCTGGTTTCTCGGCATATACCAGTTCGCATTCAAGATGCTGGCAACACATTGCGTGGATTACAGCCTTTAACTTCTTGTAGGAGGACCAGAAATCATGGACGGCTACTCCCGTAAATCCGGGAAGTATACCCATGGCTTCCATTCCTTCCTCACCACGTTTCTTATGCACGGTGTAGAAGCGCCATAGACCACTGCAGGCGCAATGAAGCCAATGGAGGGAACCAGCTGCGCGGAGTCCGGTTTCGTCAAAACTGACTACATCCTTGCCGGAAATCTGATCTTTAATCCTATCAACTGGTTCCACTACTGCCGCAGCTGCTCTACCCAGCATATTCTGGATTGCACCAGTACTAATTGGAATTCTCAAGCAGGATAGCAACTTCTTTGTTCGGTCCACTCTCGCGTAGCCTACCGTCAGGAGTGTATTCACCAACACGAACACCCCTGCACCGTATTGCTTGCTTCCGGTATTTCCTGCCGGAAAATCACCCTGGGGTCTCTCTCCCGAGAGGGGCATATACAGCCCATCTCTTTGTGAGCAATGAGTTTCGTATCAACTTGAACCTCATACTCATAGCGCGTGTCGCAACACTTCATCTTGCACTGGCCGAACTGCGGACACTTCTTGCATTTATCGGGAACATATTCCTCAACTTGATCCGGTTCTCGGTCAAGCTTCATCCCAGTTCCTTTATGTCCCGGCTGTCCACCTTGTTTCTTTCCGCTCTTCCCGCGAAGGCTCTTGGGAGCAGGTCTCTCCAGTCGTCCTTCGGGCGGCGGCTTGGAATATTATTGCTGTTCTTCTTACGCGTCAGTTCCTCTATCAGAGCAGTCAGCTTGGCTACTTGTTCCGTCAGTGCAGTTATCTGGGTATCCTTGGCGGCGTTCGATTCGTTCAGAATGCGGATCTGTCCAATCAGCGTCTGCATCAGTTCGGACTGATCCATTCAAACACCTCCATCCCTTGATTCCCTTATAATAGAAGTATTCGACACTCGGGTTTTGGAATCTTTTTGGAAAATCGATCTTTTGATACTTTCTAACCTACGGCTGAACAGTTACAAAAGCATAATAAGATAGCATTGATTATTTCAACTTTTCAATTATCTGAGAATATGCATCTTTTAAAATCTTTGAGGAATTCTCCCAATTATACTTTTCCTTTACCAGCTTTTTTATTTCTGCTTGAAAACCTTCTAGATCATGTTCATCCAAATTCAGAAATTCAATAATGGAATCTCTAAGACTAGTGATATCCTCGCTGCGGAATTTTAATCCCGTTTTGCAATTATTTGTCTCTTCGATAAAAGTCGGAATATCACTTACTATGACAGGTTTGTCAAATGCATATGCCATCATAATTGCACTGCTTCCATAAATATTTCTATAGGGAAAAACACAACCATCTGAATTGGAAATCATAGAAAACAACTCTTCATCACTTATTCTGTCTGGATTAAATGAAATAATGCTTTCAAGATTCCTGTCACTTATCATCTTTTTGTAATCAGTTGGATCCAGTTTTTTGTATTGTTTTCCAACAATAGTTACATGGATTTTATCCTTTATTTTCTCGTCTAATTCCGCAATTGCTTGAATTAAAATATCTATCCCCTTGTATTTTCGTATTGAACCAAATTGTATTAGTTCTTTATGAGTTTTTTCTTCTTTTGTTTTTGCATATTGTTTATTCAATTCATATACACCAAATGGCATAATACATATTTTGTTTGAAATTCCATATTCATGTTCAAGTAAGTCTTTGCAATATAAATTATGAACAATTAGTAAATCACAACTTTGATACCATTTCTTATACTGTTCTTTTTCTTTTCCTGAAGATTCGTGAGGGAGTATGTTGTGTACTGTATACACAAGCCTGCCCTTTGCTAAGTGTTTATAAATAAACATTTCTATAGCTCGTGAATGAAATGTCTGTACATGAACTATTTCATATCCCCCGAAGAGTAATTCCTTGATAATATATATCCATGCAATAATCATAGTTATCGCAGTATAAAATTTATTCTTCGAATCGGCAATATTCAAACACGGTTTAACGTTCCAGTTTACTTTTCCATCATCCACATAATTCCTCTTTGTTAAGACAGTTAGATTAACTAATTTGCTTAACGATTTAGACAGCTCTTTTGAATAACTATTAAATGGTAGAAAGTGCTCTATCATTAGTACCTTCATACATATACCTCATATATAACCCATAGAATGGTCCAACACAGATTCAAAACGCTTGAGTAAAACACCAATTACCAAAAATGATTATCTAAATATTTAAAATTCCTTATTTTTTTATAGTCTCCACCATACTAATCCTGACTTAATTAAGTCTTTTACTTGATATATTCCTTTGACATCGATGATTACCTTTTCACCATCGGAAACATTTTTAAACAATTTCTTTATGCTTGATAAAGGCATTTCGCGGAATTCATTATGCGCTACTGCCACGATCACGCAATCTGCGTCTGCTACTTTTTCCATAGCTGTTAACTTTACTCCATATTCGTGCAAAGCATCGCGCTCTGACGCCCAAGGATCAACAACAACTGGCGTAATTCCATATTTATGTAGTTGCTTAATAATATCATCAACTTTACTGTTCCGTGTATCTGGACAGTTTTCCTTAAATGTTAATCCCAAAATAACTACTTTACTCTTCTTAGGGGCTTGTCCGGCTTCTATCATTTTTCTTATAGCCGTATCCGCAATATATGCTCCCATACTATCATTCACAATTCGGCCATTGAGAATAATCTGACTATGATAACCAAGTTTTTCTGCTTCGTAAGTAAAGTAATATGGATCCACACCAATACAATGGCCACCAACAAGTCCAGGACGGAATCCAAGGGCATTCCATTTCGTATTCATACCATCTACGACTTCATTTGTATCAATATCCATTCGATCGAATACCATTGCGAGCTCATTCATAAAAGCAATATTTATATCGCGCTGACTGTTTTCTACAACCTTTACAGCTTCAGCTGTTCGAATATTGGAAACTGGATGAGTTCCAACTTCTATTACAAGATCGTACACAGCTTTAATTTCTTCCAGACTCTCCGCATCCATACCGGACACGATTTTATGAATATTTTCAAGTCTATGTACTTTATCACCAGGATTAATGCGTTCAGGACTATATCCTATTTTGAAATCCACACCACATTTTAATCCACTTTCTTTTTCAAGAATTGGTATGCAAACATGTTCTGTACATCCCGGATAAACTGTGGACTCATAAACTACAATAGAGCCAACCGTGAGATTTCTACCAAGAATCTCAGACGCACTAATAACTGGAGTTAAGTCAGGAGTGTGATCTGTATTTACCGGGGTCGGGACAGCCACAATATGAAATTTCGCTTTTTGTAAATCTTTTTCATCAGATGTAAATATAATGTTCGTTTTTTTAATCTCTTCGTCCCCAACTTCTTTAGTTGGATCTATACCGGATTTATACAATTCAATTTTTTCTTTATTTAAATCAAAACCAATAACATTAATCCCCTTTTTCCCAAATGCATGAGCAATTGGCATACCTACATATCCAAGTCCTACCAGAGAAAGAGATTCTGTCTTGTTGAGAAGTTTTTCATAAAGCTTCATATGCGTTTCCTCCCTATATTATTTCACGTTGTTTATGCATTCCATCATTTTTGCAGTAATAGATTCCCAAGTATACTTTTCCCGAATTAGTCTTTTGCAATTATTTATTACGAGTTTAGTATAGTCATCATTGTTCAAGTATTCAAGAATTCCATCCGCCCACAAAGATGGGTTGTATTCTTTTATCATCTTTCCAAATCGTTCATCTTTGATCAATGTAGATGAACCACCATTGCAGCTAGTAATAACAGGTGCACCAAAGTACATCGCTTCCAACATTACCATTCCAAAAATCTCATGAATTGAAGGCAGGATAAAAGCTTTAGCCAATGGATAAATAAACTGGAGCTGCGGATTATCGATTCTTTCTATATGTTTTATATTCTTTTGTATATATTCAGGAACTGTCTGAATGAGTTCATCATAATACGATTTATCACTCTTCCCTCTCAATTTATTTTTATACGATTGCTTGCTCTTTCCAACAAGTATCAGCTTTACATCAGGGGCGTTTTCAAGGACTTTAGCATATACATCAATAATGAAGGATATATTCTTGTTTGCATCAAGTGTACCTATATATAATATACATCTATTCTTCTGCATATAATCAACGAGTTCGGTCGTTGTCTCTTTACATCCAACATTGTCGAACCGTGTTATATCCAATCCCACACCTACATCAACCAGATCAGTGTATCCTTTCGCTTCAAGGAACTTTTGAGCCAGTTGTGATTTTACGAACTTACATCTTAGCTCTGTGTTCATCTTTTTTGTAAATAAAAAATCATAAATAGAAGAAAAGAAGGGAATCATAAACATGTTCCAGTATGGTCCGGAATACATGGATGTATTCGAATGTTTCCTCGCAATAAGATGCGTCATCAATTGATTGTACTCTCGACAGATTACAATATCATATTGCGATAAAAAGCTTGATTTTAATGCTTTTAAGGATATCCCTGTTCTTAGTAACCTGATGCGTTTTGTTAGAATAACCCTCGCCTTATGACCATTTATTTCGCATAGATCAATGATATCTTCCTTTGTTTTATGGAAATTCAAATAATCACAATCATGTCCAAGTGTACAGAAAGCTTTTGCTATGCCTACCCCTTGAACATTATATCCATTCAAATCTTCATCATATGGGGTTGATCTTATAAACAATATTTTCGCCATTTTTTTATTCCCCAAATCTTAGTATTCTTTTCTCAATAACCATCCACAGTTTTTTCCAAATTTCGATAAAAACAATCAATCCAACAACCATTCCAAATAATACTATAATGAAACTAATCCATCCTGTACCAAAGAGATATAGGCACTTTATTTTTTCAATTGCTCTAAAAACAACCATTTGTGCCAAGTATAGTTCCAGACTTATTCCACTCAGGTATTTCATTGCTTTGTTGCTGAGAATCCTACTATTAACAGAAATAGCATAGCACAGCCATGGTATAAAAACAATTAAAAGTATTGGGCCAGGGCGATTTATATCAATATTAGGATGAGCTAAAGCATAATAAAGAATTGATATTGTTATACACCCTGTAAGGCACATCCATCTTTTTTGTTTAACGAACTCTTTGATTTCTTTTTTGTACAGATAGATTATGCCCCCTCCAATAAAAAAGGGAGCACAATATAAAAAGTTATGTCGAGGGGCAAAATCTGAAACAACAAACTTGTCCGTAAAGAAATAAATATCACAGAAGATATTTATTATAATAGAGACAATAAAACCAAACCACGCTCTCTTCTTATTCCAGCATAGCCAAACGAAAAATGGGAATAGCATATAAAAAAGAAAGATTACACCAAGTGTCCATGCAACACCTATTACATTTGGCTGATTATTAGGCAGAAGCCCAAAGACAAGGGTGGCTTCTGTTAAACCCTCAATGATATGTGTGACCGAATGTTCTATAATTACATCTATAATAATTAAAGACAAAAAGAAAGGAAGTATTTTTTTATAGCGCTTTTGATAAAACTGATTCACATCAACTGTATTATTCCGAAATCTCTCATAATACCCACAGAACATCCCGAATCCACTAATTAACAAAAACAAATAAACAAATAATGACCAGGATGGAATAATTGAGTCAAAAACATATCCTGAAATCTGATAATCAGCATTTGCCTTTACGTGCATAGCAATGATACCTATACAGGATATAGTCCTCAAGCCATCCAAGTTATCATATCGTTCATTCATTTTCTATCACCTTGCCATCAATTTCTAAAATTTTAAAATGTGTTTTCCGCTTGTTTTCTGGCGGTAGTTGCATATATTCCCCATATGTATATTTCAAATACTCATCAGCTAACTCCATGCCTCGAAGTTCTATGTCTTCAAAAGGATACATTTTACCTTTACCATAAAATTCTGCCGGAACTATTTCTCTCGTTCGATAAGCGCCCATTATATTACCTATATATTTTGCCCCTTCGATCTTTTGCTTACGCAAAAGTCTATCAATTGCTTCCTTTTGCTTATACGGAGTAGTCATCTTCTCTACAGGAATCCGTTCCATTATCCAAAGAAGAACCTTCTCAGCCCCACCCCGTGGGCGCTTTCTGTCTATAGAGTCTTTGTAACAAAGCGACATGAGAGCTCTATGATAAAGGACGCGAAAAAAGTATATTTCCCTTAAAAGTGCATTGTTTGGTGTGCCGTCCACAGGAAAAATATCAATGGATGCATTTGTATATTTGTTGTCGTTCCCTATCCGTTCTTCAACAACCTTTGTCTTTGTATCAAGAATTCGGGTAATATAATACTGGTATTCAGGATCGGTATGATAATTCACTACTTTTAAATTAGCAGATAACTCTTTAGGGGCCACCTGAAGGAATCGTTCATAATCTTTTCTTGGTATTCCCAAATCAATATCGTCATCCCACGGAATAAACCCTTTATGTCTAATCGCTCCAAGCATGGTTCCACCCAACATATAATAGATGAGTCCATATTTCTCACAGATCGAAACAACTTCTTTGACAATGTTCAAGTCAACCTGATGAAGCAAATCAATATTACTCATAGCTGGTCTCCGTTATTCTTTGTTTTCATTCGTTTTCATCATTACCGTTTTCCTGATTTGTGTACTGCTTGTTCCTTGTGTATAAGGAAAATAAACAATTTCCACGCCTTTATCCTTGAAATACTCTTCATAACGAACGAATCTTTCTGTACCCTTGTAATCGGATCCAACAAACAATTTATCATAGTGCCATAAATCCCAAGCATCGGAATCTTCTCTGCAGGAATCCACGACTTTATCTACATATTTGCAAGCGCCAACAATCGCTTTACGTTCCTCAAGCGGAATAAATGTTTCTTTTCCTTTCCACTTGCCGCTCTCGTGTACTCCGACTATAAGATAATCACATTGCTCTTTTGCACGACGAAGCAGATTAAGATGCCCAACATGGAACAAATCAAAAGTGCCAGACAAATACCCGATTTTTACTTTCTTGCTGTTATCAATTCGCCCGGAATCCTTTTTATATTGGTAGCTGTGCAGGCCATACTCATGAGGATCGTCATGGTATCGTTCCAGAACAGCCTTAAACGTTTCTTCATACTCTGGGATAAAGCGAGTATCACGAGCAAAAAGGTGCTCTATGATCTGATCCGCCAGCGGACTTGTAATCGTCAGATCGTTCTTTCCTCCATAGAACTTGCTTCCCTTGAAAGAGGCAGGAGAAACATCAAGAATACGATTATCCGTTCCGGCCAGTTCCAGTTCTATGTTCACAGATTCAATGAAACGAACAATCCCCGCTTTCGCGGCGGCATAAACCGCTGCTGCCGGTGTAGACATCCAACCACTTATACTCCCCATAACCCCAGCATAAAAAGTTTTCTTACTAAGAATGCGACTATAGAAAATATGGATAAGCTTGATTGTGGAAATCGTGTCAACGGTAATAATCTTATCAATTTCCACCAAATGATGAGCTTGAAAATCCGCCACACGGCCTATACCAGCTGTAATCATCAGCAGATCAACGTCCAAATCTTCTGCCAACGGAATAAAAACAGACTCATCGAAAACAGAAAGATCACAGTAGTTGAAGTGGAAACTATTTGTATCCAATTTCCCATCTTCCGGAATACTTCTGTCGCAAATCTCCAAAAAATACCCTTTCGCAATTAGATTATTACAAATAGCAAGACCTATTCCGTTGCTGCCACCAACAATAACTGCTTTTTTCATTTGGAATTGTCCTTTCTAAGTCTTTGGGCATCTCATTTATTCCACGTTTTTCTGTATTCTTCTCCGATAAACTGCCAACTGTACGCGCTTTTTATGCGTTCTTTTGCCTTATGGGCATATTCTTCGCACTGCTTTCTGTCCATAGTATCAACTCTGTCGATTAATTCCGCCAGATTTCCTTCTGCTTTACTCCAATAAAGAGCGGCATCCTGGCCAACTTCTCGGTTAAAACCTACATCCAGCAGAAGATTCAGGTTTGTCGATCCTAATGCCTCCAGCAAGCTCGGATTCGTCCCGCCGACTTCATGCCCATGGAAATACGCGTAGGCATTTTCACGGATCTTCTTCAGAAGCTCTCGGTCATAAACCGTCCCGACAAATTTGATCCGGGGATCCCTTTTCCAATGAAGCTTGCTCTCCAGTTCTGCCAGAAATTCGTCATTCACATTGGTAATCAAGGCAAAATCTTTGGAGGATTTGCTGTTCATAAACTCACGAATCATCGTCTCATAATTGTTTTCCGGGACAAACCGGCCCACAACAAGATAGTATTGCTCAGTTTTAAGGTTGTTTTTATTCAGCCAGTTTACAAACTTTGGATCGGTATCAGGGAGCGATGATTTCTCTACATCCGCACCATATGCTATATATGTAGTATTCGGATGATGATATTCTTCTTTTATGTACTTTTCAATATTAACCGAGTCACAAATCACAAGGTCGGCACAAGCAACCATCTTCTTCTCTGACCATTTCCAGTACTTTCTTACCGGTGCCGGCCATTTCGCCCGTTTCCATTCATGCCCGTCCGGATTGAGATAGTACTTTCCGCCAATAGCTCTGATCTGCTTTACCAAAGGATTGATAAACAGTCCGATTCTGCATGTAAGGATATAGAAAATCGGGTGCTCAATATGGTTTTCTTTGCAATACTCAATACTGTATTTTACCGCTGCCCGGTCGTAATATATCGCCACGGCAGGGCCGATTGCCGGACATGGGATCTTGAAAACATGAGCATTCTTATATTCAAATTCTGTGACTGATCCGTCTTTATTGGTTTTTATGATACGAATCGGATTCAGTTTCGATTCATCCATGTATCCGTCACCGTTTGCTTTACACGCAACATGATATTTGAGAGATTTTTCTTTTTCATGTTCGCCAATCAGACGGTCCACGAACGTCTCATACCCGCCATATTGCCCTATTGATTTGGAACCGATAATAAACACATGCTGAACCGGTTTGTCAGGCATCTTATTGTTATCTTCAGCCACTACTTTGGCCTCCATCCCTAATAAATCCAATATCTTCAAACCCCAGATAATGATTCTCGCTGTATACTACATAGCGCCATCCTTTTTCAAAACAGCTTTGACTGTTTTCAGCAATATACGGATATCAAGCCCGATAGACCAGTTATTGATGTATTCCGTATCCAGTTTTACCACTTCTTCGAAATCAGTGATTTCGCTTCTTCCGCTGACCTGCCACATGCCGGTAAGACCGGGCTTTGTTGCAAGGCGTGCCCTGTGATGGTATTTGTATTTTTCCCACTCGTCCACCGTCGGCGGCCTCGTGCCGACCAGGGACATATCGCCTTTCAATACGTTAAAGAACTGCGGGAACTCATCCAAGCTGGTGGAGCGGATCTTTTCGCCGATCCCGGTAACCTGCTTCCCGTCGACGATCTTGTTGCCGATGATCCTCGGGTCGAAATCCAGCTTGAACATCATGCCGTCTGAGACGCGGTTCTGGGCCATGAGCTCCTTTTTCCGGGTCTCCGCGTCCAGATACATGGACCTGATTTTATAGAACGTAAATTCTTTGCCGTTTTTTCCGATCCGCGTCTGCTTGAACAGGATGGGCCCCGGGCTTTCCTTTTTAATCTTCGGACCGATGACAGCAATCAGGATCAACGCGAAGAAGCTGCCCACCAGGCCGCCGAGTATATCCACAACCCTTTTCAGCACCATCTGGAACGGGCTCGCGAAGTTGGCGGTCATTGTCAGAACGTTGTATCCGCCGACCTTTTCAATAAAGCTTTTTCCGCCGACGCTGGAGATCGGCAGGCGGATATGGACCGGAATAGCCATTTCCCGACATTGCTCAATCAGCTTCGCCACATCCGATTGGTCAGCCGGTTTTTCCATTTTTCCGGGGTCTTTGGTTCCGTATGTGTCGTCGATAAAGTCTTCGACCGCTTCGTAGGAAGTCGTCTTCAGGTCTGTCAGGTGCTCCGGATAAACGAATACCTCGTCCACCCATTTCCGGCAGATATAATCCGCGGCGTTCACCAGGTCCGCGACAACCTTGATTCCGCATACGGTCGCCCCGGTGGCGTTTCTGTTACTCAATACCAGACCGGCATACTCGAAGCCGTCGAATTCGCTGGCCCTCCGGACGATTTTCTCCACTGCGCTTTCGTCCGCCACCAGGATCATGGTATTCTTGTTTTTCCCTTTGCTGATCTTTCGGATCAGCGGTTTCCAAAGAATCCGGATAATATAACCCAGCGTAAAATGAAACGCCGCGGTCAGGTAAATCGTAATACGGGAATAGATATCACCCGCCTGGGTGGAAAACAGGTAGAAGGACATAATCGCCAGCACCAGCACAACATGCTTAAACGTGGCGCTGAGTTCCTTCAGATACCCGCGTTTCATTACGTTGTGCATGGTGTTGAAAACAACAGCGACCAGAATATCCACCGCAACCAGCACAATCGCCAGGGATTTGTAATCTGATCTCAGATAAGGCCACAGGCCCCATCCGTGGCGGATCATATAGCCCAGAACAAATGCTGCCTGCAGAATCAGCACATCCCACAGGATGAAGTCGATATGCTTCAGCCAGCCTTCGGCACTTCTCTTGTACATTCAATCCCAACCTTTATAAATATCTAATACATGGTCCTGATCTTTTGCTTCCGCCGGAATCCCAGGTTGTCTTTGGCAATAAGCCTTTAAACCATTGCCACTGAGAACAGCTGCAGGGGTTAGTCAAACAGGGCTCTCCAATTGGGGTCATGATATGCGTTCACGCACATTTCGATCTGTTCCCGATTGACTTTTTCTTCCGCAAGAACCGGTAATTCGTGCAACCCAAAATAGCGGCTTTCACTGGTTTCTATGTTTTTCTTAAACGAGCCGCTGATGGCTTCACACAAATAGAAGATTTTCACGATACTGTATATGTATTTGGGCTGATTGTGTTTATCACGGTCCTGAACAGCAATCAAACGCAGGACCTTTACATCCAGGCCGGCTTCTTCCTTCACTTCCTTGACAGTATTGTCCATTGGTGAAAGATTAAAATCACACCACCCACCCGGAACCGACCATTTATCATTCCTTTCGCGCACAAGAAGAATCTTATCGTTCCGGATAATGGCAGCACGAGTATCAACCTTTGGCGTTTGATAACCAACATCCCCGCAAAACAGGCTGTTGATTTTCGGTAAGGGCAGATCGGTTCTCGATGAAACCATCTCGGCAGCAATATCCCGAATCCGCTGATACCGCTCCCAGTCAAACACATCTTTACTGTAAAACAAACCGGCCTGCGCTATACTTTGCAGCTCTGCGGCCCAACGGATGATTGCATCCTGCATTTTTGAATTACTCCCAAAATTCGTTTTATCCAAATTCATGGTTTTGCTTCATGATACGTTGGCAGGATTTCCTTCAGAGCCGCCTTTACGTCCCCATGCTGTTCCAGGCAGCCTTCCAGGGTGTGCAGCCAGGTTTCGACGGTGCTCCAGTCGTAGGTCTCCTGCTTCGCGACATAGATGCGGTCGCGCTCGGTGGCCCTGTCGTTTTCCTTGTCCAGAAGGAGTTCCTCATAGAGCTTCTCTCCGGGGCGAAGGCCGGTACAGACGATCTCTTCCGTTCCCTTGCCGTAAAGGCGGATCATTTTCTCAGCCAGATCCTTGATCCGGACCGGTTCGCCCATATCCAGGATGAAGAGCTCGCCGCCCTTGGCGATGCTGGCCGCCTGGAGAACCAGGCTCGCGGCTTCGGGGATCGTCATGAAATAGCGGATGATGTTGGGATCCGTAATCGTGACGGGGCCTCCGGCGCGGATCTGGCGCTCGAAGATGGGAACCACGGAGCCGTGGGACCCGAGAACGTTCCCGAACCGAACCGCCATGAACTCGGTGTTGCCCCGGGGGATGGAGGAGATGATGATCTCCGCCAGGCGCTTGGAAGCACCCATGACGTTGGTGGGGTTGACCGCCTTGTCAGTGGAGATCAGGACGAATCGTTTGACATTACACGCAACGGCGGCTTTCGCGGTTTTCCAGGTCCCGAACACGTTGTTCAGGATCGCCTGCTCAGAGCTGAGCTCCATCAGGGGAACATGCTTGTGGGCCGCCGCGTGAATCACGATCTCCGGCCTGTATTTCTGCATGACCCGCAGGAGGGATTCCTCATCCCGCACGCTTCCGACTTCCAGCACCACCGTGTTGGCAACAAGTTCGCCGTACTTCTCCTTCAGCTCGAAGAACAGATCGTACATGTAATTCTCGGAAATATCATAGAGAACCAGTTTTTCCGGGGTGAAGGAAAGAACCTGGCGGCACAGCTCGGATCCGATGGATCCCCCGCCGCCGGTAATCAGGACGCGCTTTCCGCTGAAGAAGTCCTGAACCTTCCCCATATTGAGGTGGGTTTCCGGCCGGCCCAGCAGGTCGGCGATATTGACCTCCCGGGCGCCGGCGCCTTCCCGGACACCGGAATAAATCAGGAGATGGGCTCCGGTGGAGATGCAGGTATTGAGGAGATCCGAAATCTCGCCTTTCGGTGTGGCGATGGCGATGATGATCTCGTCGATATCGTATCCTTCGACAGTTTCCTCCACCTCGTCCGTCGTGCCCACCACCGGCACCCGGGAAATGGAGGAGTGGAGACGGGAGGGGTCGTCGTCCAGGACAGCAACCGCGACGCTGTTCCCGTAGCGGCCGTTCTGAATATCACGGATGACGGTGGCGCCGGCATAGCCGGCGCCGATCACGAGAATCCGGTTCCTTTTTTCTCCCTTTTTTCCGGTTTCGCTTGCCCGGTACCGGATCAGAAAGCGACTGCCGCCCACCAGGGCCAGGGTGATGACCCACTGCATAAAATAGATGGGGCGGGGCATGAGAATCAGCCGCATTCCGATCTGATCCTCATACGTGTGGGAGAACAGGGAGACGATCAGGCTGATCAGATAGGTGGCGCCGGTTCCGGCCAGCGTGGCGATGATCGCCTGGAGCAGTGTATCCACGCTCGCGTATCGCAGGATCGACTTATAGATCCCGCTGAACCAGAGGCCGAGAAGCGTCGCAAAAAGCAGAACCGGCAGGGTCCTGCTCATCTGGATCACGCGGGCCTGGGATACGCTGAGGGAAAAGTAAAACTCCACGGATACGACCAGTCCGATGATCACAAACAGCGCATCCAGGAGAATCCAGAGCATTCTCTTTTTAATGGTTCAGCACCTTCTTCGAATCAGATAATGATTCTGTTGTTCTTTTACCGGTATCAAAGCATGTAATCCGTTAAGCTTACCTGAATCGAAACTCAATTCCACTTTGCTTCATAATCTCGTTTGCTGTGTGCCTGGATTTGATTTTCCCATCGACTGTTACATTCACTTCCGTAATCGGACTATACCAGATATCATGATCGCCCTTCCCACGCCGCACAAAATAACATCCATGTTCTTTCAATTTATCACGGACCTTTTTCTCATATTCAGCCATTTGCAAACACCTTATCATGCCTCTCTGACAAAAATGTAAGATTATAGGAAGATGCTTTTCGGCTGTTTAACTCCAAGAGCTCTGGAATCGCATAGCGCACTCTTTCCACAAGCGCATCAAAAGAACCGGATTCCAACACTAAGCCAGGGACGTCATCACTGGTTGCAATCCATACGCCTGCTTCTTCATCCCAAATAAATTTGATTTTATATTCCATTCTCTACTCCTCCCATTTGATTCTGAAAACATCCTTGGTATATGATTATGTTGCTCTTTTTCCTTGAATATAGCACTGCAGAGCGGCGACAGCCAGGAACAGGGCAACACCCAGAAGGATGCCGATCAGATCGATCAGGGTATCATCCCAGCGACCGTCCCGGGAACTGTAAATCTGGTGCAGCTCATCCAGGACAGCATACAGGTAACAGGCACCGATAGAAAGAGGAACGCGGGCCTTCAGGCCCTTCATCGATCCGGTCATGCAGATGCCCAGAAGGAAATAAAGGAAAATATGCGCCATTTTGCGCAGCGTCAGTCCGAACAGAAGCGGACGGTCAGAAGCCTTGACATTCCCCGCTTTTTCTATGTGCAGCGCGTTTGCGACGGAATCACTGAGACGCATAGACGTACGGCCCGACTGAGAGGATAAATAGAAAATCACCGCCATGACCAGAAGCGTCAGGATGATCCAGAAGATTCGCTGCCTGGTTCCTGCTTTCATGATTTCCCCTCTCATTCAGCGGATACAGTTGCCTGTTGCTTGGCGGCTTCCTGTGTTCCGTTTTCCTTTCCCGCGCCTTCCGGGCCGCCGTTGTCGGGATGGTAAGTGCTGACCATGTCCACCACCAGGCGGCGGATGTCCGTTTCTTTGTTGGCGTAGGCGGCGTCGGTCAGCTTCTCCAGCTTGTCCAGGAAGAGCTGCTCGTCGAAGGGAATCGGGTTGCCGATGAAGATCAGGTCGTTCTCGGTTTTCTGGAGGCCTTCCTCGGCCATGAGCTTTTCCTCATACAGCTTCTCGCCGGGGCGCAGGCCGGTGTACTCGATCTTGATGTCCTCGTCCGGCCGGAAACCGGAAAGCCGGATCAGGTTCCGCGCCAGGGTATCGATCCGGACCGGGCTGCCCATGTCCAGCACGAAGATTTCCCCGCCCTTCGCGTAGGTGCCGGCCAGCATGACCAGGGAGACGGCTTCCGGGATCGTCATGAAATACCGGATGATGTCCGGATGGGTGACGGTCACGGGACCGCCCCGCTCGATCTGCCGCTTGAAGATCGGGATCACGGAGCCGTTGGAGCCCAGGACGTTGCCGAACCGCACCGCCACAAACTCGGTGCGGATATTCCGGAAGATCTCCCCGGTGCCGTCCCGGTCCGCGTTCTCCGCGCCTTCGTGGGTGAAGATCTGCGGAATCTCGCCCGCCCGGTCCTCCTTGATGCGCTTGTCGAAGGACTGAATGATCATTTCGCACAGGCGCTTGGAAGCTCCCATGATGTTGGTGGGGTTCACAGCCTTGTCCGTGGAAATCAGGACAAAGCGCTCGCAGCCGTGCACCATGGCCGCGTAGGCGGTCTTGTAGGTGCCGATGGCGTTGTTCTTGATGGCCTCGCAGGGGCTGTCCTCCATGAGGGGCACGTGCTTGTGCGCCGCGGCGTGGTAGACGATCTGGGGCCGGTATTTCTCAAACACCCCGAACATCCGGCGGGAATCCCGCACCGAACCGATCAGGGTGACCAGGTTCAGCTCCGGATACTTGTCCCGCAGCTCAAGCTGGATGGCATAGGCGTTGTTCTCGTAGATATCGAAGATGATCAGCTGCTTCGGATTGTGCGCGGCAATCTGCCGGCAGAGCTCGGAGCCGATGGAGCCGCCTCCGCCGGTCACCATGACGGTTTTGCCGTTGATGAAGGCGAAAACCTCCTCCATGTCGGCCTTGATGGGCTCCCGGCCCAGCAGGTCCTCCACGGATACCTTCTTCATGGCGCTGACTGAAACCTGCCCCAGCACAAACTGGAACATACCCGGCAGCTGCAGGAGCTCACAGCCCGTTTCCGCGCAGATGTTCAGGATATCCCGCTTCTGCTGCACGGTGGCGCTGGGAATGGCGAGATAGATCTTGTCCACGTGATACCGGTCCACCGCGGACAGGATATCGTCCCGGCCGCCGACAACGGGAACGCCGTCCAGATAACGGCCCCACTTGTTCTTGTCGTCGTCGATAAAGCAGACCACCCGGTCGTGGACCTCGCTGGCCCGGTTCATATCCCGGAAGATCATCTGGCCGGCGTTGCCGGCGCCGATCATCATGACGCGTTTGGACTCCGTGCCGGAAGCGTCGTGGCGCTTGAGGGAGAAAATGACCCGCAGCAGAAAGCGGTTGCCCAGCAGCAGCGCCAGCTGAAGGCCCGCGCCGACGATATGATACGACAGGGGCATCCGCCGGGGGAAAAGGACGGAGATCAGCGCGGTATGGGCCGCGGAGGAAATCACGCAGCCGGCGATGACCCGCACCACGTCCGCCACGCTGGTATATTTCCACATGGACCGGTACATGCGGAGGAGCCCGAAAAGGATGACGGAGCCGAGGGCTACGGGGAAAATGACCCGCAGATAGGGATTCAGATACCGCGCCGGGATCTGGTCGATCATGCCGTCAAAGCGGATCAGGAGAGAAAAGAGATAGGCAAAGCAGATGGCGACAAAATCATGCAGGGCGACAAAAGCGGCGACGATTTTCCAGTTGCGCCGCCTGCGGGAGGAACGGGGTCCCTCCGGTTTGTCTGCAATCCACATATCGCGATCCGTCCTTCTGTATGGCTGATAATGATTCGAAAACAAAAAAAGCCGTCGGATTCCCCCGGATTCAGGCATAGCTTCGCCGTCCGTCGGGTCAGGATTTCCTGAGCCGGAAGGCCGGGGCTATGTCCTCCGTCTCCGCGCGCCCGCAGGCCACGGTGCGCGTTTTGAACAGGAGTCTCGGTGTGCGGGAAGGCCGCCGGAGAAAGGCTCCGGCGCAGGACTTCCGGACGATGAGGGCTTCCAGATGACGGCTGTGAAAACCAACGGGTTTGAATCGTACACAAACAAGGCTTGCGGGTATGCAAACCACAGACAGTATACCTTTTTTTGGGGATTCCGTCAATCTTTATAAAAGGAAGGGCAGGGCAGTCTCATTTGAAAATTGGGTAAGCAAACAATAACTGCATCTCGATTTT
>CAMKJS010000002.1 GCA_946413245.1 uncultured Clostridia bacterium | reverse complement strand
GCGGCCTGCAGGGATTCAGCGGAGCCGCCGTATCCATTCTGGCTCCGGCGCTGGGCGCACTGCTGCTGGCCTGCGGCGGACTGAATCTGGTATTGATTGTTGATCTGTCGACTTTTGCCGTAGCCTTCCTGGTCCTGCTGTTCCTGATCCGGATCCCGGAGACGGAACGGCAGAAAACGGAAGAGGAACCTTTCTCAGAAACCTGCCTGACAGGGCTCCGTTATCTGAAGGACCATACGGCTATCCTGCGGATCACCCTGTTCCTGGCAGTGATCAATTTTCTGGCGAAATTGGGCAACGACGGCATGCTTTCTCCGTTTATCCTTGGCCGGACAGGCAATAACCAGGCTGTGCTGGGCATGGTGGAAAGCTTTACCGCCCTGGGAGTACTGGCCGGGAGCCTGCTGGCGACACTGATGAAACCGGCAAAGAAACGGGTTCCGTTAATATTCATCACTACCGGACTGGTCTTCACCGGGAATATCATCCAGAGCCTGACTTCCCGACCCTGGCTGTGGTGCACCGCGGCGTTCGGCAGTTATGTGCTGGCTGCTGTGATGAATGTGAACGAGGATACCCTGATGCGGGAGAAGGTTCCGATGGAGATGCAGGGACGGGTGTTTTCCGCAAAGAGCACTCTCCAGAATTTCACGATTCCGCCTGCGCTCCTGTTGGGCGGTCTGCTGGCGGATACGGTATTTGAGCCGTTTATGATGACAGATTCTCCGGCGCAGCAGGCACTGTCCGGACTCTTTGGGACAGGAAAAGGAGCCGGTATCGGGCTGATGTTCTTTATCATCGGGATTGCCGGGATGCTGATCAGCTTTACCCGGCTGCGGAAGCCGGTATACAGGGAACTGGACCAGAAAGAAACAGATACATTACAGACAAAACTGAATGGAGGAAACGATAATGAACAAGAATAAAGCAATCGCTTTTTTCAGCGGATTCCCGGACCGCAGGTTTACAGATGAGATTGCCGAACGCCTGGGAAAAGAGTTGTCCGTGCGCAGGTGCATTGTGTTTATCACCGCCTGCCCGGTGGATTATCAGCAGAATGACGAGGACTCGACAGGGATGCATGGGATGTTCATTGAATACGGAATCGGCTTTGACCGATTCTGCGTAGTCGACGCCAGAATGGAACCTGCCGACGCGCAGAAGCGGGCTCGGGAAGCCGACTGCTTCTTCCTGATGGGCGGCGGAGCCTGCGCTGAGCAGATGCAGCTGATGCGTGACAAAGGCATTTATGATATTGTCCGGGACGGCCCGGCGATGGTTCTGGGCGTCAGCGCCGGGTCCATGAACATGGGAAGAACGACGGTGGATATTTGGGAATCCCTGGTTCCGTATGAAGGGCTTGGGTTTGCCGATATCACAATGATCGGCCATTTCAGCTATGAAGACACAGAACGGCTGCGTCTCATGAAGGCGGTTTCCATGGAAAGGCCTGTTTGTGCCATGGAGGACGAGAGCGCCATCTTTATCAAAAACGGAAAGGTTGATATTATCGGGATCATCCACCGGATTGATAAGGGAGAGATCAGGCCGTTTACGGAAGAAGATGTCCGACTCTGAGGCACGGTTTATGGGTTTGCTACAACCTGAACAGTTGCAGCAAACCCTTCCTGTAAATGCAATGTGCGCGAAAAGAGAACGTGTTCGAAAATGCTTGCTTTTTAACGCTCCTGTGGTTTATTATGATATAAATATCAGAAGCTGTAATGCAAATTGAGGAAGGCATAATGGCAAAGAGTTTTGTTGAGATAAAACTGTTTCAGGTAAAGCCTGAAGAAACAGAGCAATTTGAGGCAATGGCTGAAAAAATGTCAGCAGATCAAATGAAATGGGATGGCTGTATTTCCATAAAATATGTCAAGAGATTTTATACGATAGATGGAATTGAATTGGGAAACCCGCCAAGAGAGCTAACTAAAGTCGTTAAGTGCGTAAAGTATTATTCCTATTGGGAATTTGACACAAAAGAAAACTATGGGAAGGCCATAAAGCTGTTTTTTGATTTGTACAGAAAAGATTTGCAAAGACTGTTGATTTCCCCATTTGATATCAGTTTGGGATACTCGTTATTATAAGGAAAATAACAAGAACCGGATGCGAATTAACAGGGGAGGATCCCTCATGAAAAGGTTATTCAGGAAACTGGTCATTCTGCTGCTGGCGGGGGCGATCCTGTTCCATGCCGCGGCAGACGGCAGTAAATACGTTCAACTTCTTCAGAAAATTGACTATGGCAGCGAAGTCACCTATGTGATCGGTCACAAAAGCCCCGATCCGGATTCGATCGGATCGGCAATCGCGTTTGCAGAATTGCTGAACGCAAACGGTATTCAGGCTGTTCCGGCTGCCTCGGAAAGGATTGACAACGAATCGGCATATGCACTGCAGGCCCTCGGCCTGGAGGCGCCCCGGATTCTGGATGATGCACGGGATAAGCAGTTTATCCTGGTGGATCACAGTTCCTATGCGCACGCAATCGATTCTATGGCCCAGGCACGGATTGTCGGCATTCTGGATCATCATGGGATGGGAGACGTCAAAAGCCCGGAAGTGATACCGGTTCTTTCCATGCCTGTCGGTGCGACGGGTTCCCTGATCTGCCTGTGCTTTCAGGAATGCCAAACGGAAATAACCCCCAGTGCGGCCAGAGCGATGCTGATGGGAATTCTTTCCGATACCCGGAACATGACATACAATGTGACAGACCTGGACAGAGAAGCTTATGAGACGCTGCTTCCGATTGCCGGTATTGAAGATACGGACGCGCTGTATGAAGGCATGAGCAACGCCAAGATGAGCTACGACGGTATGACAACAGAAGAGATATTCAATTCAAAGTATAAAGAATACACAGCCGGGCCGTATCACTTTGGAATCGCGTCTGTATACGCGTCGCCTGAGACCATTGCGGATGTATCCGCTGAAATGAAACAGTACATGGAGGAAATCTATCCGCAGAGCAATCAGGATTATCTGTTCTGTATGGTATCAGACAGCGGCAGCACATGGTTGTCCTGGGTCGGAGACGGTTCGGAAGAACTTGTCCGTGAAAGCTATGAAGAATATGACGGCAGTGAATATATTGTATTCAGACCGGCTACAACCCGGAAACTGAAAATCGTACCGCCTCTGATGAAAGTACTGGAAAACAGGAATGCGGAGTAAGACCGGACGAACTCTGTCAGAAGACGGTTCAGGATTTGGTGAAAAAGTATGAACATGCCTCTTTTATACCGGGCAGCGCTGCAGCGCGTTTTCGGCGAACGGAAAGAGTACAGCCGGAGCAGTATCACAGACGCGCTGTTTGTTTATCTGGACGGGGAACCGGAAGCGGAATCCATTGCACGGGTGGACTCCTGTTTCAGGGACAGGCCGCTGGTGTGTCTGACAAATGCCTGGGAAGAGCAGATCAGGGCACAGTATCCCGATGCGGCAATATACCGTCGAACGATGATGAAACCGGCATGCCGATTTATCATACCGGAAAACATTGTGATCCCGGAAGGTTACCGGCTGACCGGTATGGATGAGGCCGCGTTTGAAAGGCATCCGTTCTCTCATGGGGAGAATTATTCCTGCTTTGCGGTGTTTCGGACTGAAGGTTCCGGCGCTGTAATCTATCACGACGGAGAGATTGTGGCAGCGGCTTCTTCTTTCCTGAGCCTGAACGGTGAAGCTGAAATGGACATTTCCACAAAAGAAGCACATCGAGGAAAAAAACTGGCCATAGCCTGCGCCGCCTGGATGCTGCGGGACTGTATGGAGCGCAGCATCACGGTCCATTGGGACGCGCAAAACGACGTTTCCCGGCATCTGGCAGAAAAATTCGGCTTTGAGATCGAAACGGAGTATTCGGTATACTGGCTACCCTCATCCTATCCGGACAAAATCACGCAATCAAAGACAGGATTATCCTGATGAACAGCCTTATGATTCATTGTGAAAGGAGGGAGACCGGATGAACTGGATCAAAACAATCAACGACGCCATTGAGTACATGGAGAACCATCTGACGGACGAGATCACGCTGGCGGATATCGCGAAGCATGTATACCTTTCCGCCTTTCATTTCCAGAGAGCTTTTTCCCTGCTGACGGAAATGTCCCCGGCGGAATACCTGCGGAAAAGGCGCCTTTCGCAGGCCGGGGCGGATCTGATCAGCGGAGATGAAAAGGTCATCGACGTGGCTTTGAAGTACTGCTATGATTCGCCGGAAAGCTTTACCAAAGCGTTTACACGGTTCCACGGGTTTTCACCGATGCAGGTGAAAAAGGGAAGCCCCATTCAGTTCATGAACCGGTTTACCGTCCGGATGACAATTGAAGGAGGCAGTATCATGGAGTACACGATTGAAAAATGGGAAGCGATGGATCTTCTCATGCACGCGAAGGATTTTCACGCGGAAACAAGCGAAACGGAGATTCCGAAATTCTGGGACGAATATTACGCGAATGAGGAGTACCGCAGGATTCCGGGATATCTCGGACTCTGCGCCCAGCAGAAAACCGACGGCGATGCGTTCCGGTACGGCATCGGCTGCAAAGCTTCCGATGCGGAAGGCATTCCGGACGGGTTTGAGATCATCCATATTCCGGAATATACCTGGGCAGTTTTCAAATGTGTCGGACCGACGCCCAAGGCAATCCAGGCCATGTGGGAACGCATTTACAAGGAGTGGCTGCCGGTTTCCGAATATGAGCTGATCCCTGATTATGATATTGAAAACTACCTGCCCGGAGATCCGTCTTCACGGGATTACGTCAGCGAGATCTGTATTCCTGTCAGAAAAAGCAAGTGATACGGAGGAGAAAACGATGGATCAATCGACTTTGGAGTGGCTGCTGGAGGATGAGACGCCGGAAGTGCGGCTCAGAACGCTGAAGGAATATATGAAACTGCCGGACGACGATGAAAAAGTCGTCGACTGCAAAAGACTGCTGCTGCAGAGCAAAATATACGAACGGGCGCTGAAAAAACTCAGGACCGATAAACCATGGGCTAAATTTGACGCCATCATGGCATTGGCCGAATGGGGGCTGACCCGTAAAGATATCGGAAAAGATATAGACGACGAGGTATTTGCTCTGATAGAGAGCACCGGGTTTAAGATGCTGTGCGGAGAACCATACCTGCTCAGGAATCTCGTAAAACTGGGATATGATCAGGAGGATATCGTAAAGAACGAAATCGCCTGTGCCTTAAGCGGAATCAAGGAAGACGGAGGCTTTGGATGCATCAGCACAAACAAAAAGATCAACGATCCGAGGAAACCGCACAAGAGCTGCGCAAGGCTGACGGTGGAATATCTCCTGCTTGTTGCTGAACTGCATCTGCTGGGATACAGGATGGACTGCGAGAGCAAACTCGTTCAGTATTTTACGAAAAGAAACATCTTCTACAGGACGGACGATATGAAGACACCCATGGTTGACGTTATGCTGGGCACATTCTATCCTTCTGATCCGATCAAGGTTGGGGCACAGAACATCGTTTACGCGCTGAGAGTTTTGGGGTGTCAGCCGGATTCTGAAGCGATGCAGGCCGGATATAAAGTACTGAATCAATACCGAAAGGAAAACGGAAGATATATTCTGACAGCTTCCAAAAGTGTGCCGGCATTCAAGGCAGGCCAGGTCGGTGAAGAGAATAAGTGGGTAACGCTTTATGCCTGTATGGCACAATGAGCGAAGACAGATGAACAGCGGTCACCTATAATACCGTGGGAGTTCAGCCGTGTTCCCAAATTGACTGTTGCTGACCGGCCTGACTGAGTACTATGCCGGATCAAAAGCTGACGAAGCAAATTCGTTTTTTGCATAGGTTGGAGGCGGTGCGGCATATTCAAAGATTACGGCGTCGTTTTCTCCGGCATCCTGTTCAGGGGTACGCGACGTCCAGGCAATCAGCAGAACTCCTTTTCGGCGCATGCGCAGAACCCTTTCGGGCCGGGGACCGATCTTGTAAGCGATAAAGTCCGGCTTGTTCAGGAAGGAAAACCGGCAGCCGGCCATCAGGCAGGCAACCGGCGCGGTAACCAGACCGCCGTAATCCGCCGCGGGCTGGGAAAGCTGGCCGCGGAAGAAATCGGGGGCAGCTTTCCGGAACCAGCGGACGATTCTCGGATCAAAGGACTCAATGCAGAAGACCCCGGGATATTCCAGCAGAATATCCCGGGTTTTTTCGCACAGCTCTTTATTTCGTCTGCCGCTTTTCAGCTCCACAATGAGCGGGCCGGAGCCCTGCTGCAGCACTTTCAGCGCATCTGTAAACAGAGGAATGGTTTCGTTCGTGCCAAGCAGCCGCATTTTCCGCAGATCCGCCAGATGAAAGTCTGAGACGCAGCCGGAGACGCCGCAGATCCGGTCCAGGGTATCGTCATGAAACACCACGACATGGCCGTCGGCGGAAAGCTGAACATCCAGCTCGGCTCCGTATCCTTTTTCCGCTGCCGCGCGAAATGCGGGAAGCGAGTTCTCCGGAATACCGCGGTGATTGTCGTACAGGCCTCTGTGCGCATAATACCAGCCGCGGAAGTCCGAAGGGGAAAATTTTCTCATCTCAGTTGTCCTCGCCCAGCGCTTCCAGACCGGTGACGTTAGCGGCTTTGCGTGCGACGATATTCCGGACCAGGAGGATGAAGACCAGAGCGCTCAGGAAAATCAGAATGGAGGAATATACAGGCAGCGCGCCCCAGGCGCCGGTTTTCATGAAGATCAGGCCCAGCAGTACCGGCGTAACGGTCTGGGCGGACATGCTGGCCGCGTAGTAATAGCCGGTGAATTTGCCGATGTTCTTGGAGGTGCACAGTTCGACCACCATGGGGAAGGAGCAGTTGTGAACCAGTGCCATGCCGAATCCCTTCAGCGCCCAGACCACGTACAGGATGGAGGGGAAGGAGAACTCGCCGTGCTCACCGACTGCCTTGCCTGTGGGATGGACAAGAATCATAATCAGCAGCGCGGCGAAGCTGATCAGCAGGCCGCAGGAAACAGTCCATTTCCGGCCGATTTTTTCAGCGATGCCGCCGGCGATCATAAAGCCGACCGCTGAGGCCAGGCCGCCGCCGAGGGTCAGAATCATGGTGGCACCTGACGAAGCGTTCAGATAGTAGATGACATAATTGCCGATATAGGTTCCGATCGCGTTGTCCGACATGAACCAGAGGAACTCCGCCAGAAGAATTGCCAGGAGCATGCGCCGGTTCGCGGGAGACATGGGGCCTTCATCGGTCACAGGGTTTTCAACGGCGGCAAGGCGTTCCCCCTCCGCCATTTCGTCCCGGATTTCCTCCGCGATTTTGTTTTCCTTAATGGTGAAGAACAGCACCAGCGCGGAGAGAACCATCAGCAGGGACGCGACAATGAACGGGATCTCAATAATCCACATTTTTGTGCTGCGGTCCGTAACATTGATATAATCGCTGAGCTTGAGGAAAACCCCGAGAATGGTCGCGAACCCACCGCCCAGGTAGCCCATGATGTTGATGATCCCGTTGGCCCTGGCGCGCAGAGGCTTGGGGGTGATATCGGGCATGAGGGAGACGGCGGGATTCCTGTACATCATCATGAAGATCAGAACGACGCCCATCATGATGATCATTCCGGCCATGTTGTTCTGATGGAAGAACAGCGGGATGAAGGGAAACGCAACAGCGGATACGACCGTGCCGACGAGGATGTAGGGCATCCGTTTTCCGATCGGCGTGCTGGTTTTGTCAGAAAGTCTGCCGAATATCGGAAGCAGGATCAGGGCCGCCAGGTTGTCGCAGGCCATGATGATGCCGACCAGCCACTGCACGTTCAGAATGTTTTCCGGCGCGCTGGCTTTCAGCTCGGCTGATGTCATTCCGTACATCCGGTGAGCGAACAGGTCTGTCAGAAATGTCGGGCACCAGGAATCGTACACCTGCCAAAGCAGAAGAATACCGAAAAACGCAAATCCGATCTGACAGGTCCGCTTCATGTTCAGTTTCATACTGTTCCATCCTTTCCGGATCATTCTGAAAATGTAACGTGTCAGTCACGCTGTGATATCAGCAAATGAAGAACCCTGACAACAGGACAGGGACCTGAAAAGAACATGGCTGAACAGTTACCTGAAACCATTATAACACAGCTGAGGGAAAATGGGATTGTTTTCATGACCGATTTCTTTCCCGGATAATCCGGCGGTCGAGCAGCGTCAGCAGCGCAGGGAGCAGAAACAGCACCAGCAGCACGGACATCAGCGCGCCTCTGGAGATCAGCAGGCCGATGCTGGAAATATAGTAGATACTACACTGAATTCCGATGATGAACCCCGCGGTAATCAGAATGATATCGGAGGTCAGGACAGTGGGCAGCGCTTTTTCAAGCGCTGCCTGCAGGGCCTCTTTCGGGGCTATGCCGCCGCGGCGCGCGATGCGGTACTGGTCACTGAGCAGAATACCGTAGTCAATCGTGGCACCCATCTGAATGGAGAGACAGATCAGATAGGAAATAAAGAAAACGGACTGGCCGAATACCCTGCTCAGCCCCATGGAGATCCAGATAGCGCCTTCAATGACAAAGACCAGAAGCAGAGGAAGCGAGAACGAGCGGAAACTGAGGATCACGATCAGCAGAATAGCCAGCAGGGTAATGAGGTTCACTTTCAGCAGATCGCTGTGGAAAGCGTTTCCGATATCATAGGTGGACATTGGGCTGCCGGTGACGAAATACTGATTTCCGTATACAGTTTCCGCGGCAGCCAGGATCGCTTCCATGCAGGGGTTGAAATCCGCATCGGTTACAGAAAAGGAGGGACTGAGGATGATCCGCTGGTAATGCTCCCCGATGAATACTTCCCGGGCGGAGTCAAGCTGCTGCTTCAGGCCTGCAACGACTTCGCTGCTTTCCGCAAAGGATCCGGCAGCGTTCAGCAGCACGTCCGCGCGGACGGAACTGCCGAAGCCGTTCAGGAGAAAGAACATGGAAACCAGGCTCGGGTCCGCGCCGGTCATCTCCGCGACCTCCGCAGGGGAATAGTATCGCAGGGCGGCCTCGCCTGTGGTGACCATGGCGGTGATTTCCTGCAGAGCGGGAGAACCATCGGGACGCCGGATTCCTTCCAGAAGCCGTACCAGCTCCCGCTGCCTGTCGTAATCCGCGTCCTCTTCACCGCCGGGAACCAGCAGAACCAGCGGGCGGGAAACCCCGAAGAGATCGGAAATTTCACTGGTGTCGTCGCCGGTGAGGGTATTGGGAACCATAAAACTGTAGGTGTTGTTCGCGGTCAGATACGCTCCGCCGAGAACCGCGAGGATCAGGAACGCGGCGAGCGGCTTTTTATGCTTCCAGATCCATCCGCCCAGCCGGGCCCCGTTCAGCCGTACAGGCTTATGCCGCGTCCGGAGCAGGGGCTTTTTCAGAAGCAGTGTCAGGGCAGGCATCAGCAGAAAAACGCCCAGCATGCTGATCAGGATCCCTTTGCTGAGCACCAGGCCGATATCGAACCCGATGGTGAAGCTCATAAACAGGAGAGAAAGAAGCCCGGCCACTGTGGTCAGGGCGCTGGAGGCAATCCGCATGAAGCACTGGGAAAGCGCCTCGGCCATGGCATCTTCAGGATTTAAGCCGTCATCGCAGAAGCTGTTCCAGGTATGCAGCAGCATGATTGCGTAGTCGATGGACAGGGCGAGCTGCAGGATCGCGCAGACTGCAAAGGTGATGAAGGATACGTCCGGGAAGAGAAAGTTGGTTCCCATATTGATCAGGATGGACACCGTAAACACGATCAGGAGCAGGAACGGCTCAAGCCATGCGTGACTGGTAAGCAGCAGAACCAACATCACGATTGCTACGGCAATCGCCATCACACCGGGAATTTCCGCAGCCACGCTGCGCTGTACGTCCAGCTGCTGGGCGGCAGAGCCTCCGACCCAGTACTTTCCTGCTTCCGGGAACATGGTTCGGAGAACGGAAACAAGCGCCGGCGTATCGCAGTCGCGGAGGGTCAGCGTTACGCACCGGTAGGTCTTTCCGCCTCTGATTACGGTATTCGCGGCCGGATCATACTGAACGAAACGGATCTCTTCCACGGTCTTCAGCCTGTCGATGAAACCGGCCAGCGCGTCCGCGTCCAGATCCGCGAACATGACCTGAAGCTGCTCGGTGGAACCAAACTCGCTGTCCATAACCTTCAGCGCCCGCTTAGTCATGGTGCTGTCAGAAAGATACCGGGTCAGATCGTAATTGATCCGGGTCCGGGATATCTGGGGAACACTCCAGACCGTAATCAGCGAAAGGAAAAGCAGGATCCAGCCGCGGTATCTGACGATGCTTCCCGCAATCATTTTCTTCATCCCGCATACTCCTTCCGAATTATGATGCAGAGTATCCTACCATACATGTCTTTCAATGTCCATAAGCGCAATTTCCATGAAGTGCCTGCAGGGCCGTTCTTGTTTCTTGAAATAAACCGGGTTCATGGAATATAATATGACATACTCAGAAGAACGGAGAACAGACGCCATGGCTACGGAACTGGAAATCATGATTCACGCGAAAGGATACCTGGACAAATTGGCCAATGGGATCAACCCTTTGTCGAATGAGCAGCTTCCGGAAACAGATATCGTCAATAATGTCCGCATATCCCGCTGCCTGTTCTTTGTTTCAGATGTTTTGCGGCAGGTAATTGAGAAGGGCGGATTGAAAAAGGCACCGAAAACGACGCTGGTACCGTTTGAACTGACAGCAGAGCAGGCGGGCAGGTTTCAGCTGTTTGAGCAGCCGATTTTCGTCAGCGCGATCACTGAACGGATCAATTCCCTTACGGAAACTGAAAACATGAAAAAACTCAGTCACAGAAGCATTACGGCTTTTCTGGAAAGAGAAGGTTATTTAGTTCAGTACACCGACACGCAGGGAAGGACAAAGCGGGAACCTACAGACAGGGGCAGGGCACTGGGAATAACCACGGAAACAAGGACAAGCCAGCGGGGAGATTATACAGTGGTTTTGTACAATCAGAACGCCCAGCGGTACATACTGGATCATCTGGATCAGATCGCCGCGATCAATCAGATGACGAAGAAAGAACAGGCATACGCAAATTCCGGACAGACAGAAAGGATAGACCCGGAAACAGGTGAAGTCATACGGGAGTGATTCCCGGTGATATACGGAAGACATGGAAGCATCGCATACGGATGGCCGGGAGGCGGCCGGAACCGGAAAAGAATCCGGCTCAGAACAAATGCCTCAGAAAGGGAAAAACGATGAGTAAGACAAGCATGAAACCCACAAACGATTTTTGTCCGCAGACCCTTTTTCTTTACGGTACTTATGATGACGAAGGAAAGGCTGATTTCGGCCTTTTCTGCTGGTTCAGCTATATCTGGGACGGTGAGCTCGGCGTAATGGCCTGTATCGGCGGCGATAAGCTGACGAAGGAAAACATTCATAAGCGGAAGATGTTTTCCGCCAATCTCGTTACTGAACCGCTGCTGCCGCTGGCGGATTATCTGGGCAATACAGACGGTCACAGCCCGGAAAAAATGAGCCGCAGCCTTGAAACCGAGGAAGGACGCGTTCTCCCTGTGCCGGTTCTGACTGCGTCGCCGGTTACATACGAGCTGGAAGTCAAACAGTTTGTTCCGCTGAAAGACGGAGAAGTGATGCTGTGCAGAATTCGCAATCTGCTTCAGGACGATCTGCTTGCAAAGGGATCGGATACTTCTCTGGAAAAGCTGACAGCGATCGCTCCGGTGAAGACTACCTGCAGCCGCTATTTCAGCTGGAACGGGGCAGATCTCGGCGCTTGGGGAGAACCGATGGCCAAGGTGAATTCCTGAGAGAAAACGGAAGGAAGGCGGCACGGCAGCGGATTCGCCGACGCGTGGCGGGAAACAAAACAGCCGAATTCTTCGTTGTATGATCGAATGAACAATCCGGGGATTCAGGCTGATGAAACAGCGCAGCGGGCATTCTCCGGAATGAAGACGGAGCGGAGAGCGTGAGGCGATGGTTATGAGATTTCAGCGCAGGAGAATCATGTGTGCGGTGCTGGCTTTCTGTCTGGTTTTGCTTTCTCTGCCGGCGAGGGCGGAGGAAACGGATCTGAAAGCCCTGCAGAAGCGCCTGCTTGCCCTTGGATACGAGATCGGTGAAGCGGACGGGATTCTGGGGGAGAAAACCTCCTCGGCCGTCATGCTGGCGCAGACATTGCTGGCGGATAACGGATTCGGCGTAGAACCTACCGGGCTGCCTGACATGAAAACCGCTGACCTGATCATGCGGGAGGAAAACGGGGAACTGTTACGTACGCTGCTGCGGGGAAGCTGGGGCACCCGAGTCCGGGAAGCGCAGCGGAGACTGATCGGTCTGAACCTGCTGCGGGACAGCGCGGACGGGAAATACGGCGCGAATACGGAAGCTGCGGTGACCGCTTTTGAAGAGCAGATGGCTGAGCTGGTTCCGGACCGGATCCGGCAGGACGGAAGGCTTTCGACAGATGAATACACGCTGCTGTCGAGCGACATGAGCGTCTATGGGATTGAAGCGCCGGCATGCTTTGACGATCAGCATCCGGAAAGCCTGAAGGGGACGCATCTTTACGCGAGAAATGCCTGCCTGATTAACGCGGTGACCGGGGAGACGCTGCTGGAGAAAAACGCGGACGAGCAGGCGGAACCGGCAAGCACGACGAAAATCATGACGCTGCTGACGGCGCTTTCCATGTGCGATCCGGAAGAGAAGATCGTGATTCCGGACGCCGCCGCGGATATACCGACGGACAGTTCTCTGGTGCCGGTTTATCCGGGGGAATCAATGACCATGCGGGATTTGCTGTATGCGATGATGATCCGCTCGGGAAATGACGCGGCGAACGCGGTCGCGGCGCTTTGCGCAGGGAGCACAGAAGCTTTCGCGGAGCGAATGAACCGGACCGCCGCGGCGCTGGGAATGAAGAATTCACATTTTGTCAATGCGCACGGCTATACCGCGAAAGGACACTATACCACTGCCAGGGATCTCGTGACGGCGGCGCGGTACGGTTTATCGCAGGCGCTGTTCCGCGAAATCGTGACGTGCCTGAAATATACCCTGCCGGCTACGGAGAAGCGGGGGCCGCTGCCTTTGTCTCTGAAATGGGAGATTTTTGATCCTGAATCCGAATACTATATTCCGCACGCAGCCGGGATTAAAAGCGGATATACCTCGTCAGCCGGTTTCTGCTATGTCGGCGCGTATCAGGAGAACGGCGTCACCCTGATTGCCGCAGTGATGGGGGGACGGGGCAGAAATATGGCCTGGACGGATCTGAAACGCCTGTTTGCCTATGGCATGGTGGTTTCGGGCACTGCCGGGAAATAACCATCAGGCCCCGCAGGGAAAACAAACGCATTCCGCCGGCAGGACGGCAGCTGAACCGAAACCTGCCGAACCCGGCGGAGTGTGTTTTTTTATGATGCTCCCGGCAGAACCGGCCATTGCGGATCATCTGGGATTGTGGTATTCTTAGCTCAATCCGGAGGGAAGTACGTCACCTCTGAAATACATGCGGAAAATGAGGGTACAGAGAAAGATGGAGATACGGCAGCTGCAGGGAGAAGAACGTTTTCAGGCCAGGCTGATTTCGACGGTGGCGTTTCATCAGCGTATGGAGGATCCCGAAAAGGCAAAACAGGAGAGCGAAAAGGAAACTGATCAGGACTGGGGCGCCTTTGATGAGGACGGAACGCTGATGGCGCACATCATCAACAATCAGTTCACGAGCTGGCTGGACGGAACCCTGATCCGGAACGGAGGGATCGGAGCGGTTTCCACCCTTCCCGAATACAGGATGGACGGCGCGGTGAAGGAGATTTTCCGCGCGCTGCTTCCTCACGCGTACGCGGACGGGGAAGTCATTTCGACGCTGTACCCTTTCAGCCACGCGTTTTACAGGAAATTCGGCTATGAAACCGTCTGCTGGAAAAATATTTATGAATTCAGCCCCTCCGTACTGAAGGGATACGCGTTTTACGGAAAAGTCAGACTGTGGAAGCAGGGAGACCCGGTGCAGACATGGACGGAACTGTATAATCGCTGCGCTTCGGGGTACAACCTGGCTATCTGCCGGGACGAGCGACGCATGGAGGAGCACCTGAAGGGTGAATATTATAAGGACCGGAAGTTCTGCTACATGCTGTATGAGGCGGAGGAACCGGTCGCGTACCTGATTTTCCAGGATATCCGTCATGATCCGCAGGCTATTCTGGACGTACGGGATCTGGCGTGGAACGGGCCGCGGGGGTTCCGGGCGATCCTTGGCTTCCTGGCCCGGTTCTCGGCGGATTACGGGACGATCCGGCTGTTCCTGCCCCGGGAGATTGAACTCCTGTCCCTGATCCGCAGCCCGCTGGTATATGATATTCAGAAGACCTCGGAACAGAGCTATATGATCCGGGTGGTCAACGCGGTGAAGGCGCTTGAGACGATGAAAAAGCCGGCAGGCTGCCGGTTCGTGATCCGGGTAACCGACGAAATGATTCCGGAGAATAACGGAATCTGGGCGGTAACCGGCGAGGGAGTCGTACCGACGGAAAAGGAGCCGGATCTGATCGTATCGGAAAAGGCGCTGGGGCAGCTTGCTTCCGGTGCTGTCAGCCTGCCGGAAGCACTGTACCGGGAGGACACGGTCGTCCTGGGGAACCGGGAAATGCTGGAGCGCGTATTTGTCCGGAAGCCGATTCTGGTGGAGGACCATTTCTGATTTCCGGAAGGGCTGTATGAATAAAGAAACCCGCCTTCGCGGCGGAGGAGAATGACGGATGCATTTTGTGGAGGCGAAAGGGATTCTGACCGGCGGACGCGGGCATTACGGGATGAATATTTACCGCGGATGCTCTCACGGATGCATCTACTGTGACAGCCGAAGCAGATGCTACCAGTTCACCCATTCTTTTGAGGACATCGAGGTCAAGCAGAATGCGCCGGAACTGCTCGAGCAGGCCCTGAGATCCAAACGGCAGAAGGCCATGATCGGTACGGGATCCATGTCGGATCCCTATATGCATTGCGAAGAAAAACTGAAGCTGACCCGGCAATGCCTGGAGATTATCTGCAAATATGGGTTCGGGGCCGCGGTGCAGACGAAATCCGACAGGATTCTGCGGGATATTGACTTGCTGGAGGAAATCAACCGGCGGGCCAAATGCGTGGTGCAGATCACGCTGACAACCTGGGACGGTCAGCTGTGTCAGATCGTCGAGCCGAATGTATGCAGCACAAAAAGAAGGGTCGAAGTGCTTGAGGAAATGCGGAAAAGGGGAATCCCCACGGTCGTCTGGCTGACACCGATTCTGCCCTTTATCAACGATACTGCGGAAAACGTGATACCGATTCTGGAAGCCTGCGCGCAGGCTGAAGTGAAAGGGATTATCTGCTTCGATATGGGACTTACATTGCGGGAAGGGGATCGGGAATACTATTACGCGGCGCTGGACAGGCATTTTCCGGGACTGAAGGAAAAATATATCAGAACCTACGGGAACGCGTATGAGATCCCCAGCCCGGACAGCAGGCAGCTGATGCATCTGTTCCGGAACTTCTGCCGGGAACATCAGATCCTGTATAAACCGGATGATTGCTTTGATTATCTGAATCATTTTCCGGAAAAGTTTGAGCAGATGTCATTTCTGTAACATCGTTTATCCTCTCAATGACCACGCAATCATCACAGCAGCAGCTTTATATTTGTACCGGCCTGCATGACTTCTTCCAATCGATCTGAAAGGCGGTGCAAATGCATGAAAAAACAGAAAGAGGAAAAAAGACAAAAAACGCTTGCGCGGGAAATCCTGGAATGGGTTCTGACAATTGCTGCCGCGGTAATCATCGCAGTTCCGATCCGGGCATTTGCTTTTGAGCTGGTCCGGGTGGACGGTAAGTCGATGGACAATACGCTGGCAGACGGAGAGATTATGTTTGTGACCAAGTACGATTATGCCACGACATGGCTCTCTCTTCCCTGGCAGGACGCGGAAACAAAGGAAAATGCGGCCCGCATCACGACCGGCGGAGATCCTCAGCGTTTTGACGTGGTGATCTGCCGGTATCCGGGACGCGGGGATACCAATTTCGTCAAGCGGGTTGTGGGCTTGCCCGGAGACACGGTGGAGATCCGGGACGGATATCTGTTCATCAACGGGGAAAAGTATGACGAGCCGTATATCAGCGACGCGTATCGGGGCGGCCGGCTGAACACCTTCGGCCCGTATACCGTTCCGGAGGGTGAATACTTTGTCATGGGGGACCACCGGAACAACTCGAACGACAGCCGCTCCCAGGGATCGCTCTCCCGGGACATGATCATCGGGCATGTGCGGACCGTGCTGTTCCCGTTCAGCGAAATACGAGGGATCCAGTAATTCTTTTCACATAGGACAATCTCCGCGGGACAATATTGCCCCGCGAGTTTTTGCTTTTTTTCAATCATCCCCGGATCAGGGGAGGGGATATCAGGTTTCTTTTTTCGCTACCGCTGTGAATTCTCCGGGAAGATTCTGATTCTCCCACGCGGGGTGCTCGTCAAACCGTTCCAGGATGAAGCCGTTTCCGATGATGGCGTTGATGATCTCGCTGATGGTGTATTTTCTGTATCTGCACTTTGGAATCTGCTTCCGGACTTCGTCCTCGTAGAATCTTGCGTGCGCCATTTCCCCCTCAAATACATTCGTGCAAAAATAGCTCATCGCAGGCTGTTCGAGATGAAGGATGTCCGAAATCTTGGTGAACGGGTGAAAGTCACTGCAGATCATTTTCCCGCCGGGCTTAGTGATCGCGTACATCATCTGCATGAACCGGTCAGGATCGTGGAAATAATGCAGAACGCCGCCTTCCATAAATACCACGTCAAAGGCTTCCGCATATTTTTCCAGATCAATTTCCAGAATATCGCAGACCTCATAATGAACGGAAACTCCGGCAGCCTCTGCGGTTTCAAGCGCGTACTTTTTATTCGCCTCGGAAATATCAAAAACCGTAACGTCGGAGCCAAGCAAAGCCAGCGGAATCGCCTTTTTTCCGCAGGAACCGCAGATGTTGGCGATTTTTATGCCTGTGAACGAATCAAAATAGCGTGCATACTGTTTCAGCATCCGTTTCGGGTCTTCCTTGTCCCGGGCAGCTCTTTCCGCAGGCGTTCCGGCTGTCCTGACCCAGAAGTTGTAGGCGTCGTATTCCCATGCCTTTTTATTCTGAATGCTTTCTTCCCGCATTTTTACCCTGCCGCTCCCTTCGCGAATCTGCTGTATTCCGAATCCTTTTCCGGAATGTCAGTCATCGGCGTTCCGGAATCCGTTGAACCAGGCCCGTTCTTCAAACGGAAGCTTCTTCGGAGAGCCGGGAGCCGTTTCCGCAATACCGACGGGAAGAATGCAGACCAGCTCGTATTCATCCGGGACGCCGAGAATCTTCGCCAGCCTGTCGCCGATCCGGTCGGCGTCAGTGATGTGCCCCTCGTACCAGCAGCTCCGGTATCCCAGCGCCGTGATCGCCAGCAGCATGTTTTCAATGGCGGCAGCGTAATCCTGCGTTGCGAAACATCTGTCCCGGTACGCGACGATCCTTTTCGTCAGCACGCAGATCATGGCCGGCGCCGTTTCCGCCACAGGCGGATCAATGGCTGCCTTGAGTTTTGACAGCAGCTCTTCATTATCCACGGCGATCAGGCTGGTCGTCTGTTTGTTGCAGCCTGACGGCGCGGCCAGCCCGGCTTCCAGAATGGCGCGGAGATCCTCCCGGGGCACCTTGTCCGGTTTATACTTCCCGCGGTAGCTGCGCCGGTTCATGATCAGGTCCTGCACAGAGGCTCCCGCAAGGGACAGCACATAGATCTGGCACGGATTATCCTCATCCCACAGGGTAGGGATGACTTCGAACTGCCTGAATCCGAGGCTCAGATAGAATCGGTTCGTGCGATCGTAATCCTCATAGCGGCCCATCTGAACCGTTTTGACCTGCATAAACAGATATCCGGCCTTCTCCGCGTATTTCCTCGCGGCCTGAAACAGAGCCTTTCCGATGCCCATACGGTGATATTCCTTCTTAACACCCATCACCGCCAGCTCCACCGTGCTGTTTCCTGTCTCCTTCAGGCACAGGAAACCGGCGGGCGAGCCGTTCTGTTCAGCCGCAAAAAACGGCTGATTCCCACTTTCCAGAATATATTTTTCCCTGGATTCCGCCACACCGAACCAGTCCGGAAGGGCTTCAAGAATCTCCCGGGCGATCTTCGGCTTTTGCTGAGAATCTGTGATCATCTGAACAGTCATACGCGGCCTCCCTGATTTCAGTATTCGGTCAGACGGCTCCGGCCTCTTATCGGGAAAACGGGAAGCCAATGATCTGACAGGCGGATTATACCACAGAAAACCCATGAAATGGAAACGGGAATCTTCGGATCGCACGCGGGACTGATATCACGAGAGATTGTTGCGTTCGCGGGATTGTGGTATACTCTGCCGGAACGAACGAAGGGGAGAAGAGAGCGCATGCTGACAATCCGCAGAGAGGAACGGGCTGTTTTCGGCCGGATCCTGAAACTGACCGGACCGATTATTCTGCAGAACCTGCTGAGCGCCGCGGTGAATTCCGCGGACGTGGTCATGCTGAACTTCGTGGGTCAGGAGCATATCTCGGCGGTTTCCCTGGCGACACAGTATGCCACGGTGCTGTTCATGATCCTGTACGGGCTGGGGACCGGGGTCACCATGCTGAGCGCTCAGTATTTCGGCAAGGGCGACATGCGCGCGGTAGACGCGGTGGAAGGCATCGCGCTGCGCTTTTCCGTCGGTGTGACGCTGCTGTTCTCGGTTGCCGTGCTGACTATTCCGGAACTCATGATGCGGGCCTTTACGCCGGATCCGGATCTGATCTCCATCGGCGCCGGATATCTTCGGAACGTTTCCGTGGCGTACCTGTGCTGGGGCCTGATTGAAATCTATCTGGCTACGCTCCGCTCCGTGGGCCGGGTAGCCGTCAGCACGGCGCTGAACACGGTGGCCTTTACGCTGAATATCCTGCTGAACGCGGTGTTCATCTTCGGCCTGTTCGGCGCCCCGAAGCTCGGCGCCGCGGGCGTCGCGCTGGCGACTTCGATTTCCAGAATCGTCGAGCTGGCGCTGACGCTGATCGTTTCAGCCCGGAGCAAGGACGTCCGGCTGAAGCTTTCCTATATGTTCATCAAGAGCAAGCTGCTGTTCCGGGATTTCCTGAAGATGGCTATGCCGGCGACGCTGAACGACGTTTCCTGGGGGCTGGCGTTTTCCATGTATTCAGTCATCATCGGCCAGTTCCTCGGCACGGATATGGTGGCGGCCAATTCGTTCACCTCCCTGGTGAGAAACTTCGGAACGGTGCTCTGCTTCAGCGTGGCCAGCGGCGGAGGCATTCTGCTGGGGCAGATGCTGGGTGACGGCAAAATGGAAGAGGCGGACCGGGGCGCCACGGTGCTGATGAAGCTGACGGTGCTGTCCGGGCTGGCCGGCGGGCTGATCGTACTGGCGGCCATGCCGTTCGTGCTTCGGTTCGCCAGTCTGACAGAGACAGGCAAGGGCTTTCTGAAGGGCATGCTCTGGATCAATACCTATTATGTAATGGGCCAGGCGGTGAATACCACCCTGATCGCGGGCGTGTTCCGCGCGGGCGGGGACAGCCGCTTCGGGTTTGTCTGCGACACAATCGACATGTGGCTTTACGCTCTGCCGCTGGGATTCCTGTCCGCCGCGGTGCTGAAGCTGCCGCCGATGTGGGTGTATTTTCTGCTGTGTACGGACGAGTTCGTGAAATGGCCGTGGGTTATCGGGCATTACCGGAGCAAGAAGTGGCTGCGGAACGTCACCCGGGAAAACGTGCTGGAACAGTAACGGAATTGTCCGGAGACGGCTTGACAAACGGCTTCTGTTCCTGTATTTTAATGACAGATCAAAGAAAGGACGGTTTCAGGGACTGATGAAAATCCGCGACTGAATTTCGGCTGCAGCAACCCTTCCGGAACAATGCTCCGGGAGTGTGATTTCATGTTGCCGTCGGAAGGTCGCGTGACGCAGAGCCTAACGTTTTTTCGTATGCTTTTTCACGCGCTTCCGCGGCATGGGAGGGGCGTGTTTTTGTATGGCGAAACTGCTTTTGAGAGCGGACAATCTGACGAAATATTACGGGGACCGGCAGCTGATCCGCCTGGATCATCTGGAGGTTTTTGACGGAGAGCGGATCGGGCTGATCGGCGAAAACGGAGCGGGCAAAACTACTCTGCTGCGGATTCTGGCCGGCGAAACGGAGGCGGACGAAGGCACGGTTCAGCGGGCCGGCTCTCTGGCCCTGATCCATCAGCAGGGGAACGAGAACGGCGGAGACGACAGCCGGATCCGGGCGCTGTTCCGGGCCGGAGAGACGCGGGAGGGCCTTTCCGGAGGAGAAATGACCCGAAACCGGATTTCAGCGGCGCTGTCGCAGCACCCGCAGCTCCTGCTGGCGGACGAGCCTACCACGGATCTGGACGAAGAAGGCCTGGCGCTGCTGCGCAGGCAGCTGACGGAGTTTTCCGGCGCGATCATCCTGATTTCGCACGATCGGGCGCTGCTCCGCCTGCTCTGCAAACGGATCTGGTATCTGGAAGACGGAGAGGTGACCGTATTCCCCGGCGGTTACGACGCTTTCATGGAGGAACGGAGAAGACAGCGGGAACGGCAGCAGTTCGAGTACGACCAGTACCGGTCGGAACAGAAGCGGCTGAAAGAATCGGCCCAGCGCATGGCGGAACGGGCGTCTTCCGTCCGGAAAGCGCCGAGCCGGATGGGAAACAGCGAAGCCCGGCTGCATACCCGGGAGTGGACGGACGCGGTGCTGCAGCTCAGTCACGCCAAGCGGACGATTCAGAACCGCATGGAACAGATGGAAGTGAAGGAGAAGCCCAGAGCGCTTCCGGATATCCGGATGAAGCTGGGCGTCGCTCACCCCGTGGAAGCCAGGACGGCGCTAGAGTGCAGATGCGACACGCTGGAAGCCGGAGGAACCGTGCTGCTGAGCCGGACAGGTTTTACCCTGCCGACAGGGAGCCGTACAGCCCTGATGGGCAGCAACGGCTGCGGAAAAACGACGCTGCTTTCTGTCCTGGCCGGACAAAGCGGGGAAGAAATCCGCTTCGACGGGACGGTTCGGTTCAATCCGGCGGTCCGGGCAGGCTGGTTCGACCAGCACCACGAGAAGACGCTGCGGCCGGACCGGACGGTGCTGGAGAACGTAATGGACGTTTCGGTCCATCCGGAGAGCCTGGCCAGAACGGTGCTGATCCGCCTGAACTTTCAGCGGGAGGATGTATTCAAGCCTGTGTCCGTGCTTTCGGGCGGCGAGCGCGCGAAGGTGGCGCTGGCCAGACTGCTGCTGACGGACTGCAATCTGCTGGTGCTGGACGAGCCTACCAACCATCTGGACCTGTTTACGCTGGAGGAACTGGAGCGCCTGCTGGCGGAATACGGCGGCACGGTGCTGTTCGTGAGCCATGACGAGGAATTCATCCGGAAGACAGCCACCCGGATCGTCCGGTTTGAACAGGGCAAACTGGTTTCTTTTGAAGGAACGCTGGAGGAAATGAAGGCGCCCCGGCCGCAGGACCGGAACGAGGCGGACAGGCAGCTGGCGATCAGCAGCCTGGAGATGCGCCTGGCGGCGCTGTCCGCCAGAATGTCGGCGCCGAAAAAGGGAGACAGCCCGGAACGCCTGCAGGAAGAGTATCTGGAGACGGCGAAACAATTGAGAGAGATGAAAAACGGATTGGGATAAGAGCGGCTGATAACATAATCCGGATAAAGGACCGGGAAAGGAGCATTTCATGAAGCATTATATCATCGCGAAATTCAGAGACCGGAACGATACGCAGCGGCTGCTGCCGGAGATCACGGAGCTGTTCAATCAGACGCTGACCCTGGAAGGCGTGGAGAAGGTGGAGATCCATCCCTCCAACAGCACCCGGGAGAATCGGTACAGCCTGATGATCGAAATGACGGTGACCCCGGAAGGGCTGGAGCGATATGACGCGTGTGAAGCCCATAAGCTGTGGAAGGCGAAATACGGCGATCTGCTGGAAGGCAAAGCAATTTTTGACTGCGAAGAATAAGAGATAAAAATCAAAACCACCGGCCGCGCCGGTGGTTCTGATTCATATGTCAGGTGAAAGATGCTGATTATTTAATTCGGATCAGCTCATATTCCCGGGTGCCCAGCCCGATCTTTTCCCCGTGGGCCAGGGTTTCCTTCCAGCTGACGTTCGGGTTGCTGTCCAGGAAATGATCGTGGTGATGCTGCCAGTCGGGTTTGGCCAGATTATCCGAGAGCTGGCTGTTGGGCATGGGCTCCGCCGCGAGGCACAGATCCGCACAGGCCTGGTCCAGCGCCACCGGATCGAAGGAGGCCAGCATGCCCAGGTTCGGCAGGATCGGCGCGTCGTTTTCCCCGTGGCAGTCGCAGTTCGGGGATACGTCCATAATCAGGGTGATATGGAAGCAGGGCTTTCCGCTGCAGACGGCGGCGGTATATTCCGCCATTTTCCTGCCCAGCATATCCGCCGCGGTCCCGTCTGTCGCGTGGATGGCGTCAAAGGCGCAGGCGCCGATGCACCGTCCGCAGCCTTTGCAGATATTCTGATCGATGACCGCCTTTCCGCTCTCGTAAGAGATGGCGTCGGACCCGCATTCCCGGGCGCAGATCCGGCAGCAGCGGCAGGCGCTTGGGTTCACCACGGGCTTGCCGTCATTATGCTGATGCATTTTTCCGGCCCGGCTGCCGCCGCCCATGCCGAGATTCTTGACCGCGCCGCCGAAACCGGTCATCTCATGCCCCTTGAAATGGTTCAGGGATATGATGATGTCCGCGTCGTACAGTGCCCGGCCGATATAGGCTTCCTTGCAGTATTCCCCGTTCGGAACGGGCACCACGATATCATCCGTGCCCTTCAGCCCGTCCGCGATGATCACATAACAGCCGGTGGTGACGCTGTTGAAACCGTTGACCTCCGCGTTGTACAGATGGTCTACGGCGTTTTTCCGGCTGCCGGGGTACAGCGTGTTGCAGTCCGTCAGGAAAGGCTTTCCGCCCAGGCTTTTGATCAGGTCGGCAACGGCTTTGACATAGTTGGGACGGAGGTAGGCGAAATTCCCCAGTTCCCCGAAGTGCATCTTAATGGCGACAAACTTTCCGGTGAAGTCAATGTTTCCTATTCCGGCCTTTTTGCAGAGGTTCTGCAGTTTGACGCCCTGGCTCACATCCAGCTTCGTTCTGAAATCGGTGAAGTATACGGCGGATTTTGTGCTGCTCATGCGGTTTCCTCCTTGGTTTCCGGCGTTTTTTTCCGTTCGTGCCGGCAAAATAACCGGCTTGCTATGCACGCTTTCTGACTGGATTGTACCGAAGCGGGGCTGCATTGTCAACGTCGAGTTTTCATAACCCGCAACATTTTTTTGCGGGTTCGGACTCTCCCGCAACCGCCTTTTTTATGATACAATACCGAGCAGCAATTTCCTGTCCGCGGCAGAGAAACCGCGGAGCGAAAGGAAAGACGAAGAAACATTCCGCAGAAGCGGCAGACAAAGAGCCTGCCGCGAAGCAGCAGATTACGGAGGATCAGCATATGACAGATTATGAACTGCTCAGGCAACAGACGCGGGAGATGATCGCGGCGGACTGCTGGTTCGTTTCGGCGCTCAGCAATGTATCCGCCCTGCTTGCGGACACGCTGCCGGAGCTGAACTGGGTGGGCTTTTATCTGCTCCGCGGGGGCCGGCTGGTAGTCGGGCCGTTCCAGGGCAAGCCCGCCTGTGTGCATATTCCCGTGGGAAAAGGCGTATGCGGATCCAGCCTGGAGCGGGACGAAGCGTTGAACGTGCCGGACGTGCACGCGTTTCCCGGGCATATTGCCTGTGACAGCGCCTCCCGGTCCGAGCTTGTGATCCCGCTGCACGCAGACGGAAAACCCCTGGCGGTGCTGGATATGGACAGCCCGGTTTTGAACAGATTCGGCGCGGAAGACGAAGCCGGGCTGAAAGAGATTGCACGGGTGATTGAGCAGGAGATCAGCTGGGGGATCATGGAGAGCGACAGGGTTGAATCATGATGAAAAGAATGGTATATTGTGCCTGACATCAAAAGACATGCCACAGAGGTTGGATTACAGAAGGGAGGAGCGAACCCATGAAAAAAGAAAATATCAGGTTCAGGTTGATTCTGACGGCTGTGCTGTTGTTACTGGCACTGGTGACGGCTGCCCCGGCTGCGGCGGCGGACGTGGCCATCAATACCGCCAATTTCCCGGATGACAATTTCCGGGAGTATGTGGAGGAATCCTGTGATACGGACGGGGACGGCTGGCTGACCAGTGACGAGATTGACGCGGTGACGAAGATTCGTGTTTCCGCCAGCGATATATCCGATCTGAAGGGGATCGAATATTTTACGGCGCTGAAAGAGCTCTGGTGCGGATCCAACCGGCTGGCGAGCCTTGATCTGAGCGGGAATACGGCACTTGAGGAGCTCTATTGTTACGGAAATGAACTGACGAGTCTCGATCTGAGCAAGAATACGGCGCTGACCGATTTTAACTGCGGTGAAAACCAGCTGACAAGTCTGGATGTAAGCAGAAATACGGCGCTGACCTATATCGGCTGTGAAGATAATCAGCTGACGAGCCTGGACGTGCGCAGCAATACCGAACTGACGGAACTTCGCTGCTATTCCAACAAGCTGAAAAAACTGGATATAAGCAAAAGCAAAAAGCTGGCTATCCTTCGATGCAACTATAATCAGCTGTCCAGTCTGGACATATCCGGGTGCCCGGGACTGAAAAAAATGGTGGCCACCACGGAACCTGAAGAATGGGAATCAGATTCGGCTGTAAAAATCTGGTTCCTTGCGGACAAGGACAGCCCCGGATTCAACGCTTATGAGCTGCGGGTGGACAAGGCGACCCAGGTGATCATGGGCTCGGATCCCGATGCGATCGCCATCAGCACAGCCAATTTCCCGGATGACAGATTCCGGGAGTATGTGAAGGAAACGTTTGACAAGGACGGTGACGGCGGGCTGAGCAGCGACGAGATCGACGAAGCGACGGAGATTCACTGTTCCGCCAGCGACATATCCGATCTGAAGGGAATCGAATACTTTACGGCGCTGAGAGAACTGTGGTGCGGATCCAACTACCTGACGAGCCTTGATCTCAGCAACAATACGGCGCTGAAAGCCCTCTACTGCTACGGAAATGAGCTGACGAGCCTTGACGTGAGCAAGAATACGGCGCTGACCGATTTTAACTGCGGAGAAAACCGACTGAAGAGTCTTGACGTGAGCAAGAACACGGCGCTGACCTATATCGGCTGTGAAAACAATCTGCTGACGAGCCTGGATGTGGGAAGCAACACCGAGCTTACGGAACTCCGTTGCTATTCCAACAAGCTGAAAAAGCTGGATATAAGCAAAAACAAAAAGCTGGCCATCCTTCGCTGCAACTACAATTCGTTCTCCAGCCTGGATGTATCCGGATGCCCGCCGCTGAAAAAACTGGTGAATACTACGGATCCGGAAGCATGGGAATCTGATCCCGAGGTGAAGATCTGGCGCATCGAGGACGAGGATTATCCCGGAATCAGCGACTACGAGCTGCGGGTGGACAAGGCGACCCAGGTGATCATGGGCTCGGATCCCGATGCGATCGCCATCAGCACAGCCAATTTCCCGGATGACAGATTCCGGGAGTATGTGAAGGAAACGTTTGACAAGGACGGTGACGGCGGGCTGAGCAGCGACGAGATCGACGAAGCGACGGAGATTCACTGTTCCGCCAGCGACATATCCGATCTGAAGGGAATCGAATACTTTACGGCGCTGAGAGAACTGTGGTGCGGATCCAACTACCTGACGAGCCTTGATCTCAGCAACAATACGGCGCTGAAAGCCCTCTACTGCTACGGAAATGAGCTGACGAGCCTTGACGTGAGCAAGAATACGGCGCTGACCGATTTTAACTGCGGAGAAAACCGACTGAAGAGTCTTGACGTGAGCAAGAACACGGCGCTGACCTATATCGGCTGTGAAAACAATCTGCTGACGAGCCTGGATGTGGGAAGCAACACCGAGCTTACGGAACTCCGTTGCTATTCCAACAAGCTGAAAAAGCTGGATATAAGCAAAAACAAAAAGCTGGCCATCCTTCGCTGCAACTACAATTCGTTCTCCAGCCTGGATGTATCCGGATGCCCGCCGCTGAAAAAACTGGTGAATACTACGGATCCGGAAGCATGGGAATCTGATCCCGAGGTGAAGATCTGGCGCATCGAGGACGAGGATTATCCCGGAATCAGCGACTACGAGCTGCGGGTGGACAAGGCGACCCAGGTCATTGCCGGCAAACGCATCGATCTGAAAAACAGCAAAATCAGCAAGATCGCCGCGCAGGTCTATACCGGGAAAGCGATCCGCCCCGAGCTGAAAGTCACCTGCAAAGGCAAAGAACTGGTCCAGGGAACGGATTATACTGTCGCCTATCAGAATAACAAGAATGTAGGCACGGCTACTGTGACCGTTACCGGGAAGGGGAATTATACCGGGAAAAAGAAAGCCACATTTGTAATTAATCCCAAACCCGCGCAGCTGAATACCCTGACTGCCGGGAAGAAACAGCTGACGCTGAGATGGGGCAAAATCAACGGAGTTGACGGATATCAGATTGAGTACAGCCTGAAGAAGGACTTCTCGGATTCGAAAAAGAAGACGATCAGCAAAGCCGCCACGACCAGGATCGTGCTGAAAAAACTGAAAACCGGAAAAATATATTACGTCCGGATTCGGACATGGAAGAAGGTTGACGGGAAGAAGTACTATTCGGCCTGGTCAGCCGCAAAGAAAAGAGAGGTTCAATAATCAGCTGTATGGACAGCAAGGGATGAATGATGAGCTACATTCATGTGAGGAATCTGGAGAAACAGTTTACCGTCCGGCAGAAGCGGGCGAAGGGAACCATGCTGCGGGAAAAGAAGATCGTGCAGGCGCTGCGGGAGGTCTCTTTTGACGTGGAGCAGGGAGAACTGCTGGGGTATATCGGCCCCAACGGAGCCGGAAAGTCCACCACCGTGAAGATCCTGTCCGGAATCCTGACGCCGGACGGGGGGGAGGTAACGGTGGGCGGCCGGGTGCCGTGGAAAGAGCGGAAGGCTCACGTGCGCCGCATCGGCGTGGTATTCGGGCAGCGTACTCAGCTGTGGTGGGATGTGCCGATTCAGGACAGTTACGACCTGCTCCGGGACGTGTACCGGATCGGGGAGACGGATTACCGGACGCGGCTGAAGGAACTGGCGGAAGCTCTGCAGCTGGAAACGCTGCTGCGAACGCCGCTGCGGCAGCTGAGCCTCGGGCAGCGCATGCGGGCGGAACTGTGCGGTTCGCTGCTGCACCGGCCGGAGCTGCTGTTCCTGGATGAGCCCACCATCGGGCTGGACGCGGTCAGCAAGCTGGCGCTGCGTGACTTTCTGCAGTGGGAGAACCGGGAGCAGGGGACCACGATTCTGCTGACCACTCACGATATGGAAGACATCGTGGCCCTGTGTCCGCGGGTGATGGTACTGGGGCACGGACGCAAGCTGTTCGACGGCGCCCTGCAGGACCTGCTGGGGAGATACGATACTCTGCGGACGGTGGAGGTACGGTACGAGGAGACCGGCGCCTTACCGGATCTGCCTTCCGTCGTGCCGGTGCAGCGGGAGGGGGAAACCCTGCATATTTCCTATGCGCCTGCGGAATTCGCGACGGCGGAGCTGATTGCCCGGCTGCAGCAGGCGGGAACGATCCGGGAACTGACCGTGCAGCCGCAAAACATCGACCGCCTGGTAGCGGCCATGTACCGGGAGATGGATCTATGAAGGCGTACCTGTCCGCTTTCCGGCTGCGGAGAAGGCTGGAGCTGCAGTACCGGGGAGCGGTGCTGGGAGGCATCATCTGCCAGATGTTTTTCGGGCTGATTCTGATCGCGGTTTACCGGGCGCTGTATGCCGGGAAACCGCAGACGATGCCGCTTCGGGAAATCACGAGCTACGTATGGCTGCAGCAGGCGTTTTTCCGGATGCTGCTGGCCTCGGATCCGGAACTGCTGGATAAAATCCGTACGGGCAGTATCGCTTATGATCTCTGCCGGCCGCTGAACCTGTACGGGTTTTACTATGCCCGCATTATGGCCCAGAAACTGATGGGAAGCCTGCTCCGGGCAGCACCGATGCTGGTGTTCGCGTTTCTGCTGCCGGAAGGATGGGGACTGATGCTCCCGGCCTCGGCGGCGGGATTGGCCTGGAGCCTGGCAGCGCTGATCCTGGGTCTGCTGTGCGTTTCCGCACTGGAAAACATTACCATGGGATTCACCATGCGTACGCTGGATTCCCGCGGGATGCAGGCGATGCTGAATATGCTCCTGATGATTTTTGCCGGAAACATTCTTCCGCTGACGCTGTTTCCGGACAGCTGGCAGCCGGTGATCCGGCTGCTGCCCTACGCACAGCTGCTGGACGCGCCGATCCGCCTGTATACCGGGCAGGTGCCGCCGGAGGCGGCTCGGGGCGTGCTGCAGCTTCAGACAGGATGGATCCTGCTGCTGATCGGTCTCGGGATCCTGTTCTGGCGGCAGAACCAGAAGCGGATCGTGATACAGGGAGGCTGAGAAATGGATGTGATCAAGCTCTATCTGCACGCCATGCGCATGCAGATCAAAAGCCAGACGCAGTATCCGCTGTCCTTCCTGATGCAGACGGCGGCTCAGCTGGTGATGGAGGGCGGCGAGATGCTGGCGGTGATCCTGCTGGTGGACCGCTTCGAGCGGATGAACCGGTGGGAAGCCGGTGATCTGTACTTTTTTTTCGGCCTGATGGCCGTGACGTTCTATCTGACGGAGTGTTTCGCCAGGGGGATTACCGGGAACTTTCCGTACCTGATCCGGACCGGACAGCTGGATACGTTCCTGGCCCGGCCCCGGGGCATACTGACTCAGGTGATCTGCAGCGCGGCGGATCCCAGGCGGATTACCTGCATCGCCGTGGGCGTCGTATCCCTGGTGATCGGGTGCCGCATGTCCGCGGTGCAGTGGACGGCGGGGAAGGCGCTGCTGATGGCGGAGGCAATCCTGTGCGGGAGCTGCCTGATCCAGGGCCTGTTCATGATTGAAGCGATTTTCTGCATTCACAGCGTGAAATCCGTGGAGCTGGTGAACGCGCTGACCTACGGCGGCCGGAGCGCGTGCGAGTATCCGATCGACGCGTTTCCCAGACCGCTGCGGATCCTGTTCACGGTCGTGGCGCCTTTCGCGCTGACCCTGCAGCTGCCGGGTTCCGTGATCCTGGGGAAACCGCTGTACGACTGGCCTGCCTGGACGGTATACATAACCCCGCTGTCCGGGGTGGCGGTCTTCGGGCTGATCTGGCTCTGGTTCCAGGGCGCTATGCGCTTTTACCGTTCCACGGGGAGCTGATTTACCGGCACACCGGTATATGAAAGGAAGAAAAAAATGGCGCAGCGGATTGAGCATCCTTTCGGACCGCTCTTCAGCGAACACAGCCGGGTGCTGATTCTCGGCTCCTTCCCATCCGTCAAATCCCGGGAGCAGCAGTTTTTCTACGGCCATCCGCAGAACCGGTTCTGGAAGGTAATGGCAGCCCTGTTCGGGCAGGAGCCCCCGGGGACGACAGAGGAAAAACGGGAACTGATCCTGACCCACGGTCTGGCGCTGTGGGATTCCATCGCCAGCTGCGTGATTACGGGCTCCTCCGACGCCAGCATCCGGGAAGTGAAGGCGAACGACCTGCGGGTGATTCTGGATCACGCGCCGATCCGTCGGATCTGCTGCAACGGGAAGGAATCCTTCCGGCAGTATGAGAAGCATATCCGGCCGGTGACCGGGCGGGAAGCGCTCTGCCTGCCCTCCACCAGTCCGGCGAACGCGCAGTGGTCCCTGGAGAGGCTGACTGAGGCCTGGTCCGTGATCCTGGAGGATCTGCCGGGGCAGAATCACCGGAACTGATGCATATCGCCGGCTTTGGGCCTGCTTTTATGATGCCAGATGATCCAATATTGCGTATAATATATCAGAGCCGGTCCGTACAGGGAATGAGGACCGGGCCGAAGGGAGTAAAGAAGGATGGGTGTTTTTTCAAAGTATCACCGTTTCCGGGAAGCGGGGGAACAGGCCAACGTCAACAACGTGGAATGCTTCGGGGAGCCGGTGAAGTCTCTGTTTACGACTTCCAAGGTCTTTTCGCTGCACGCGCACGAGGATATTACCGACGAGCATGAGCGGATGCTTTATCATGCCCAGAGCAAGTTTTTTTCCATCCGTGACAAGACGGATATAACCGACAGCGACGGAAATCAGGTGGCCCATATCGAACGGAAGTTTTTCTCGCTGCATCAGCGCCACTTTGTGACCATGGCTGACGGCTTTCAGTTTGAGCTGTCCAACGAGCTGTGGCACATTATAAAAGATATCACCAATATCGAGGGTCTCGGCTGGCAGCTGCGCGGCAACGTCTGGGCACTGAACTTTGAAATCTACGACCAGAACGAGCAGGTGATCGCGGTGATCAGCCAGAAGCTGATTTCCCTCCACGATAAATACTGCCTGGATCTTTATCAGCCGGAGTATGAAAAGATCGTGGTGGCCATTCTGGTGACCCTGCAGCATATGATCCGGGACCGGGAGAGAATCAGATCTTCCTCTTCCAGCTTCTCTTCCTCTTCTTCGGCTTCAGCCGCGAGCAACTGAGCGGCGGGGGAGGGTTTCATGATTCTGCTGCTGACCAATGACGACGGCATCCGGGACGGGGGACTGATTCGTCTGGCACGGGCTGCCGCGGCCTTCGGGGAGGTATGGGTGATCGCGCCGGACGCGCAGAGAAGCGCGTGCTCCCACAGTATTACGCTGCGGGAGCACCTTGATTTCCTGCCCTGTGATTTTCCTGTGGAAGGCGTGCGGGCGTTCAGCTGCAGCGGAACGCCGGCGGACTGCGTCCGGGCCGGGATTCTGCATCTGCTGCCTCGGAAGCCGGATATCGTTCTTTCCGGGATCAATGCCGGCTATAATATCGCGACGGATCTCCAGTATTCGGGCACGGTCGGTGCCGCCTTCGAGGCAAAGCACCAGGGAGTGCCGGCGATTGCCCTGTCCGAGGGGCTCGGGGAGGATCACCGCCTGACGGAGCAGGTGCTGCCGGATATTCTCGGGATGCTGATCGGCCGGAAGCTGCCCTACGGTACCATTTACAATGTAAATATTCCGGCCTGCCCACCGGAGGAATGCAAAGGTATCCTGGAGAACCGTTCCGTCTCCCGCAGCGGCCTTTTTCGGGACCGGTACAAGGAGACGGAAAAGCTGCCGGGCGGAGGCGTCCGGCTTCATGTAAACGGCATTCTCAACGAAGAAGCGGAAGAAGGGACGGATTTCCGGGCGGTGCTGGACCGGTATGTTTCCATCGGTACCGCTGTGAATATCCGGGGATGATCAGACCGCGGCATTGGCCCGGACCAGATTTTTGTAAAAATCCACCGCACCGGGCAGGCAGCTGATTTCGATGTTTTCGTTCAGCCCGTGCATGCCCTTCATCTGCTCCGGTCCGTAAATCACCGGAGCAAAGCGAATTACATTTTCACAGATTTCCTGATAGAACCGGGCGTCCGTGGCGCCGGTCATCACATAGGGGCTGCCGGCACAGCCGGGGAAGGTTTCGGCAACCGTATCCTGCACCAGGCAGAAGGCTTCCCCGCGGATATCCGTCGGCTCCGTATAATCGGAGGCCTGCAGCACTTCCGTTTCCAGACCGTGCTTTTCCGCCCTCTTCCGGATGAGCTTCAGGCTTTCCTCCATCCCCTGGTGGGGAATGAAGCGCATATTGGCCCAGACGGAAGCTTCCTGGGGCATGACGTTGCACGCGTCGGAGCCGCGCTGCATGGTGAAGGCGATCGTCGTACGGATCATAGCGCCGGCCTGCGGGCTGATCAGCGGCAAAACCCGCAGCAGCACCGGGCGGAACAGCCACAGGTTGGAGAAAACCCACCGGAGCGGGAAGGACGCGTACGGCGCCAGGGTTTCGAACATGGCCGCCACTTCCTCCGGCATTTTCCGCCGGAACACCTCGTGGGTTTCCACATCGTGGACAAAGTCCGCCAGGCGGGCGATGGGGGAGTGGGGCTTCGGGGTGCTGGCATGGCCGCCGTCGGAGCGGGCCGTGAAGCGGACGTCGGCCTTTCCTTTTTCGAACACGCCGATCATGGCGAAATTACCGGGGATCCCGCCGATGGGCTCCCGGATGATGCCGCCGCCTTCGTCGCAGACCAGCCAGGGGTGGACGCCCCTCTTTTTTAATTCCGCCACCAGCTTGGGGCAGCCGTCGCCCGCCCATTCCTCCGTGCAGGAGGAAGAGAGATATACGTCGTTCTCCGGTACGTATCCGGCTTCCAGCAGTTCCTCGACAGCCTGGAAGAATGCCATGACGGAACATTTCGTATCGGAGGCGCCGCGACCCCAGACCTTTCCGTCGGCCAGATCGCCGGAAAAAGGCGGATGAATCCACTCGCCTTCCGCCGGTACGACATCCTGGTGGCTCATGAGCACAAGAGGCCGGGATGCGCTTTTTCCTTTCCAGAAATACAGCAGGTTCCCGTCGATCTCTGTTTTTTCCAGCTCCTGATGAACCCGCGGAAACAGCTCCTCCAGCAGCCGGTGGAAGGCCAGGAACTTCCCCCGCTGATCCGCCCCGGGCACGGAAACTGTTTCCTGCCGCACCATGGCGGACAGCTTCATTCCGTACGCCGCTGCCCGGGTCGGATCCGGTGCGGGCTCATAGGCGGATTTTTTCGGTGTAATCCGCAGCGTCCGGATCAGGCTGATCGCCAGCAGCAGGATCAGCAGAAGCAGCAGCGCCGCCGCAATATACAGCGCGATCATGCCTGCTTCGCTCCTTTCCGGTACTTCAGCCAGCTCAGGCCGATGGCCAGCGCGCCGCTGGGGATAATCATAAAGCTGGTGGAGGAGGTCAGGGACGGCACCAGCATGAACAAGAGCGACATGCAGCACAGCGGCACCAGGGCCAGCCGAACATCCTTGCGGTAATACTTATACGCCATAGCGCCGAACAGGGCAGGAACCACATTGGCAAAGGCCGGCGCAAGCACGGGGCTTTCCAGTACCGGGCGCAGCGGAATCATCAGGGCTACGCCGGCGGCGAGCACCACGATGGTGACCAGGGATGAGGTGGCGATGGACAGGGTGGAAATCACCTCGTTCTCGGCGGTGCCGGTTTTGGCGTCCACCAGCTCCCGGGCATTCATGGCGCAGGGAATCTTCATATTGATCAGGTTGCCGGTGATGAAGGCCAGATAGCTGCCGCCGGCGCCCAGCATCGGAGTGTAGACCAGATATTCCACCACGCTGGAAACTGTCCATACCAGGCCGACGGAGAGGAAGCCCCGGGCCGCGGCGGCCAGATCCGGCATAGTGCCCAGCAGGCTGCCGATCAGGAACGGCGCTCCCAGCAGCATGGCTAGCGTCAGCAAGGAAACCGCCCGCCCCAGCCGGTGGGTGTTTTTCATATATGTGTTATAGGCTTGCTGTTTATCCACGGTAATCCTCCTCCCTCACTGTCCGGCCAGTACAGCTGCAAGCATTCCCAGCAACATGCTTCCGGCAATGGAGAAATTGTCCAGCCAATCCCAGTGCTTCTTTTCAGCCAGCCAGGTGAACCCGGCCATGGCCAGAGCAGCGACTGCCGCCACCAGCAGGGGCGTCCAGCTGCCGGCGAAAGTGAAACGGCCTTTCCCGGAAACGAATCCGCCCAGGTAGCTGCCCAGATAGGCGCTGACCATACCGATGAACATGGCGACCATGGCGAAATCGCCGAAGCCGCCGCTCTTCTTGGCTGCCGGATCCTTTCCCTGCAGGCGGTTCAGGTATTTCCGGTTGAACAGGGTGGCCAGCACCATGCCCCACATGATGCATACGCTCATCAGCAGGGCGATGGTGGAAAAGGCCTGGGTGGTCATGGGATCCATGCCCAGGCGGATACCAAGCTGCTCCGCGGCGGCGTCCGCCACCTGGGTCTCATAATGCAGGGCGCCGATCACGCTCAGGCGCAGCCAGGGCCACGGTATGCCGAGGCTGCCGCTGAGAGCCAGCACACCCAGCAAAATGCCCACGCTGGGCAGCACGGAGAAGGTGGCGCTGGAGGCGATGGCCCGTTTCATGCGCACAGGATCCATTCCAAGCGCTTTTCCCGCTTTCCAGGCCCGAACCATAAACACGACGCAGACCGCGGCGATGAACAGCACGATCCCGCCGCAGATCAGATAAATCCCGGTTCCGTTCAGTTGATCCAGTACGGACATCCAATCAACCCTTCTTTCGGTTTTCTGCTCTCCCGGAGCAGGGCAATAACAGGTTCAGCGGCGGGAGAACGCACGGTAACGAACCTATTATACAATACTTTTCCTTTCCGGAGAGAAAACATTTACTGAATAAAATAAATTTTCTGAAGAAATACATTGACAGACGAGGTAGATATGAATATAATGTATATCGACATCACGAGGAGGTGAGCGAATGAAGCTTTCTGCGGATTTACTTCGGGGGTACACGGATGTGATTCTTCTGCGCCGTCTGGCGGAGGAGGACAGCTACGGATACCGGATCAACAAACAGGTTTCCGAAATCAGCAGCGGCAGTGTGGAACTGAAGGAAGCCACGCTGTACACGGCTTTCCGGCGCATGGAAGAAGCCGGCCTGATCCGTTCCTACTGGGGAAACGAGGACATCGGCGCCAGGCGCCGCTATTACGCGCTGACAGAGCAGGGACGCCGGCGTCTGGAAGAAGAGACGCAGGCCTGGGAAGAAACCAAGGAACTACTGAACCGACTGATTTACGGATGAGGAGGAATGATTCATGAATAAGACGATCAGTGAAATGGTAAATCTGCTGTTCCGGGACGTGGTGCAGAACGAAGAAACCAAAGCCATGCACGATGAACTCATGCTCAACTGCCAGGAACATTTTCAGGATCTGGTTGACAGCGGGATGTCTGAAGAGAATGCAGCGGCAGCCGTGAAGGAAAGCCTGAACGGTATGCAGGACGTAATCGACCAGTATCCGAAACGGGAGAAAACAGAAGCGGACGAAATATCCGCGGAGCAGCGGGACAGCGCCGCGGACGCGGAGGAAACGGACGACACAGTGCGCACTTATTCCGCTGAGGGCATCTGCCGGATCCGGGTGGACGCCGGATCGCATGACGTGAAAGTTACTTCCACCGAAGGGGACCGCATTGAGATCCGCTGCGAAATGCCGGAGGAAATCCGCGCGGAGCGGCAGGGTGATACCCTGGCGGTGGAGACCGTGCGGGTAACGGACGAGATGAAGAACGCCGGCGAGGAAGCTGTGGAGCAGGGCCAGCGCGTGATGGATATGACACTGAACGAGCTGCTGGGCAAGGTAAGAACCATTATGGACAAAACCGTCCATATGGTGATGGACCGGGTGAACAACGGCTCCTTCTTCAGCGACGAACTGATTGAGATCCGGGTGCCGGAAAAGCTGATCTCCGTGCTGGAAATCAACGCCAGCAGCGGCGACGTGGAGGCTGCGCCGCACGGAATTCCGGAAATCACGCTGCGCACAGCCAGCGGCGACGTGGAGCTGGTCTGCTCTGTGAAGGACGAACTGGACAAACTGTTTGCCTCTTCCGCCAGCGGCGATATCCGGATCAGCTCCGCCTTTGCCCGGAAATGTGAAGCCAGCGCCATCAGCGGCGACGTGGATGTGGAAGGCGATTTCGGAGAGCTGCTTTGCAAGAGCGTCAGCGGTGACGTGGATTTTGACGGAACAGCGGTGGACGTACAGGGCAAGAGCGTCAGCGGCGACGTGAATCTTCAGCTGCAGCAGGCGCCGTCCGGAACGGTGAGCGCGGAATCCACCAGCGGGGATGTGTCCGTTACGCTGCCGGACGACTGTGCTCCGGCCGCGGTCAGCATCTCGACGACCATCGGAGAAATCGACTGCGACGTCGAGGACGCCGGGGAAATCGCTCCGCTGAAGCTGCGGGCCAGAACCGTCAGCGGCGATATCCGGATTCAGAAGGGGTAAAACAAAAGCCGGGCTGCGGAATCCCCGGTTGCGGGAATCCCGCAGCCCGGCTATAATAAATACGGTAGCCCAATATATAAACAGGGGGATCGGAACATGGAAAAGAGACTGCACAGAAGCAAGACAGACAAGTGGATTGCCGGTGTATGCGGCGGTATTGCGGAGTATCTGGGCATAAGCTCAGCGCTGGTCAGGATCCTGGTGGTTATATCCGGTATCGGAATCGTCGCGTATCTGATCGCGGCTCTGATCATGCCGGAGGAATAAACGATCGGGATCACCGTTCTGTATTTCAAGAATCCGTTTTTCGGATTCTTCTTCTTTTTTATTCCCGGATATGGTATGATAAAAACAGACGAAACCGTCCCATCATCATATGAACCACACGGAGAACCGAACAGAACCATATCAGGAGGATGAAAAAATGGCAGCGAACAGGTATGCAGGCAGTTATCCGGTTATCGGCATCCGTCCCGTGATCGACGGACGCCGCGGCGCGCTGAAGGTGCGCGAAAGCCTCGAAGACCAGACTATGAACATGGCGAAATCCGCCGCAAAACTGTATGAGGAGAATCTGCGCTATTCCAACGGCGAGCCGGTGAAGGTGGTTATCGCCGATACCACCATCGGCCGTGTCGGCGAATCCGCCGCCTGCGAGGAGAAGTTTCGCCGCGAAGGCGTCGCGATCACCCTCACTGTGACGCCCTGCTGGTGTTACGGCTCCGAGACCATGGACATGGACCGGAACACGATCAAGGCTGTCTGGGGCCTGAACGGTACGGAACGCCCCGGCGCCGTATACCTGGCCTCCGTTCTGGCTACCCACGCGCAGAAAGGTTTGCCGGCCTTCGGGATTTACGGCCATGAGGTGCAGGACGCGGACGATACTGTGATTCCGGAGGACGTAAAGGAAAAGCTGCTCCGGTTCGGCTGTGCCGCCGTGGCGGCGGCCACCATGCGTGGCAAGAGCTATCTGCAAATCGGTTCCATCTGCATGGGCATCGGAGGATCCATTATCGACTCGAAGTTTATCGAGGAATATCTAGGAATGCGCGTGGAATCCGTGGACGAGGTGGAAATCATCCGGCGAATGACCGAGGGCATTTACGACGAGAAGGAATATGCAAAGCTGAAGGCGTGGGCGGATATCCATGTGAAGGAAGGCTTCGACAAAAACCCCGAAGCGCTGCAGCGCAGCCGGGAGCAGAAGGACAGGGACTGGGAGTTTACCCTGAAGATGTACCTGATCATCAAAGATCTGATGAACGGCAATCCCAACCTGCCCAAGGGCAATGAAGAGGAAATGGTGGGTCACAACGCGCTGGCTGCCGGTTTCCAGGGGCAGCGCCAGTGGACTGATTTTTATCCGAACTGCGATTTCCCGGAGGCGATGCTGAACACCTCCTTCGACCATAACGGCGCCAGGGAGCCCTATGTGCTGGCTACCGAGAACGACGTGCTGAACGGCCTGGGTATGATGTTCATGAAGCTGCTGACCAACCGGGCCCAGATGTTTGCCGACGTGCGCACCTACTGGAGCCCCGAGGCGGTGAAGCGCGTGACCGGCTATGAGGTCGAAGGCGTCGTTCGGGAGAACGGCGGGCTGATTCACCTGATCAATTCCGGTGCGTGCTGTCTGGACGCCAACGGGCAGGCACGCGATCCGGAGGGGAACCGCCTGATGAAGCCGTGGTATGAAGTTACCGAAGCGGACCAGAAAGCCATCATGGAGCATACCACCTGGAACTACGCGGATCTGGGCTATTTCCGCGGCGGCGGATACTCCTCCCGCTTCATCACCGATTGCACCATGCCTGCCACGATGATCCGGCTGAATCTGGTGGACGGCCTGGGCCCGATGCTCCAGATCGCCGAAGGCTGGACTGTGGAGCTTCCGGACGAGGTGACGGATATCCTGTGGAAGCGCACGGACTACACCTGGCCCTGCACCTGGTTTACGCCCCGCTGTGACGGCCGGGAGGGCAGCCCCTTCAGGACCGCTTACGAGGTCATGAACTGCTGGGGTGCCAACCACGGCGCGATCAGTTACGGCCATATCGGCGCGGATCTGATCACCATGGCGTCCATGCTGCGCATCCCCGTTGCGCTGCATAACGTGCCGGTGGAGAAAATCTACCGCCCGGCCTGCTGGAACGCTTTCGGCATGGACAAAGAAAGCGCGGACTACCGCGCCTGCGCGGCCTACGGCCCGTTCTATATGAAATAATTCGGGAAAATAAAAAAGCCCTGCCGCGGCCCGGGGTATCCCCTGGGAGCGGCAGGGCTTTTCCGTTATCTGCTGGCCCGGAAAATCGCCAGCATATCTTCTTCGTTGAGCAGCCTGGCGGAACCCATTGCGCCGCCGACGCCCACCGCGCACTTGTGCGCCATCGTGACCAGATCCTCTTCCGTGGCGGTGACTCCGAGCTCTCTCAGATTGGTGGGCATGTGGATTCTCCGGAAGAAATCTTCCAGGGCCGCGATGCCTTTCAGCGCGATCTCTTCATCCGAACCTTCCGGACCGACGCCCATGACATTTACAGCAAACTGTTTAAACCGCGGCAGGCAGTTTCCGCAGACATACCTTGCCCAGCTTCCCCAGACCGCCGCCAGCCCCGCGCCGTGCGCCACGTCGTACAGGCCGCCCAGTTCATGCTCCAGCTTGTGTGTCATCCAGTCCCCGCCGTCGTTGCCGCAGCCCGTGAGTCCGTTATGGGAAAGGCTCCCGGCCCACATGATCTCGGCGCGGGCGTCATAGTTTTTCGGATCCGCGGCCAGGATTTCGGCGTTTTTCATCACGGTGCGCAGAAGCCCTTCCGCCAGGGCGTCTGTAATTTCCATGTTTCCGCCGTTGGTGAAATACCGCTCCATGGTATGCATCATGATGTCGGTGCAGCCGCACGCGGTCTGGTAATCCGGAAGCGTCATGGTCAGCTCCGGATTCATGACCGCGAATTTCGGCCTGCTGAAATCACTGCTGTATCCGCGCTTGACCAGTCCCTCCTCCTTGGTGATAACCGAAGAATCGCTCATTTCGCTTCCGGTCGCGGCGATGGTCAGAATTACGCCCAGGGGGAGACAGGCAGTAGCTTCCCGCTTATAGTCATAGAAATCCCAGACGTCCCCATCGTTGGTTACGCCGTATCCGATCGCCTTCGCGGAGTCGATAACGCTTCCGCCGCCGACGGCCAGAAGAAAATCGACTTCTTCTTTTTTACAGAGCTCGATGCCTTCGTACACAAGACCCAGATGGGGATTCGGCACGACGCCGCCGAGCGTTACATAAGCGATTCCCGCTTTGTCCAGAATATCCGTAACTTTTTTCAGCAGCCCGGAACGAATGACGCTCCCGCCGCCGTAATGGATCAGGACCTTTTTTCCGCCGAATTCCCGGATCAGTTCAGCGGTTTGTTCTTCCGTGCTTTTGCCGAAAACAACTTTTGTGGGTGTGTAGTAATTAAATCCGAACACAATCATTCCTCCGATCTGATTCAAATAACAAAGTCGGGCGACCTGGAATATTGTAAAACTTAGAGTATTCTTTAAGTCAAGCCTGCTGAAAACGTGATGATTCGTGATTCGGAAATCGTCAAAGAGGGCGGACGGAACGTCCTTCCGAAAGCTCGGTGCTCAGGGTGACGATGCGGTGCGCCGCCCCCGGATTGCTGAGCAGGTTCAGCATCAGCGCGGCGCTTTCCCGGCCGATGCTCTGCTGCGGCTGATGAATCAGCGTCAGATCCGGAAAGATCGGCCCGAACAGCTCCAGCTTGTCAAACCCGATGACGGAGAGGTCTTCGGGAATCCGGATGCCGGAACGCTGGAGCGCCAGCATGGCGCCGAGAGTCATCTCGAAATTGGTGACGAACAGGGCGGTGAGGCGCGGTTCCAGCTGCAGCAGGGACTGAACGGCCTGATATCCGCCTTCCATCGTGTAATCCCCGTATCGGATGCAGCTGTCATCCGGCTCGATGCCGCTTCCCAGCAGGGCGTTCAGATAACCGGCGAGACGGCATTGGGTGGTGTACAGATTCGGACTGCCCAGAATCAGCCCGATCCGGCGGTGCCCGAGCGCGGTCAGCTTCCGCACGGCCTGCTCCGAAGCCTGCACGTTATCAATAACCACAGCGCTGACCCGGTTCATCAGGGAACTGATCAGCCGGTCAATCAGCAGGATGGGAATGCCGGCGTTCAGAGCCGGCTGGAGATGCGCGCCGGTGGGATCGGTGGGCATGTTGATCAGCCCGTCCACCCGGCGGTTCAGCATGAACTGAACAGCCTCCTTTTCCCGCGCAGGATCGCTGCGGCAGTCGGAAACAATGACCGCGTAATTCTGCTGGCGCAGCAGATCCTCCATGGCGGAAATAATGGAGGTGATGAAGGTGTTGCTCAGCTCGGGAATAATGACGCCCACAGCCCGGGAATGCTGCGTTTTCAGACTTCGGGCCACCTCGTTGGGCGTATAGTGGAGTTTGCTGACCGCGGCCTCAATCAGCACCCTGTTTTTTTCCCGGACGCTTCCGCCGTTAAAGTATTTGGATAGGGTGGCGAGCCCCAGGCCGGTTTCCCGTGCCAGATCCTTCAGGGTGGATGCCAAACCGGTATGCCTCCTCTTTTGTCCCGCGGTGTTTTCATGCTGAGGAACGATTCGGGACGCGGAGGCCGTTCTCCTTCCGGTACAGACCGGAAAACAACAGGAAAACAGAGACTTCCGGCAGGCAACTCGGAACAGCCGTGCCGGTTTTGCCGCAAAATACGGAAGGAAGAAAAGGGGAAGAACGGGCGGGGAGCGAACATATACACAGGACATCAGACCAATCGGAGGGAAAAGCGTATGGAACTATTTGAAGGCCGGCCGCTGAACGCGGAAGGCAGGCTGGAACGGGAAATACGGACCTATGATTTTCTGGACCGGCTGGGAATCCGGTATCAGCGGACGGATCACGAGCGGGCGGACAACATGGAGGCCTGCAACGAGATTGACGCGGTGCTGGGGGTGCTGATCTGCAAGAACCTGTTCCTGTGCAACCGGCAGAAGACGGCATTCTATCTGCTGATGATGCCGGGAGACAAAAAATTCAAAACGAAGGAGCTGTCCGCTCAGATTCATTCCGCCCGGCTGTCTTTCGCCGATGCGGAAGACATGTTGCGGTATCTGGATATCGAGCCAGGTGCGGTCAGTGTGATGGGGCTGATGAACGATCATGGCCATGCGGTGCGGCTGCTGATCGACGAGGATGTGCTGAAGGAAGAATACGTAGGGTGCCATCCCTGCGTGTGCACCTCCAGCCTGAAAATGAGAACCCGGGACGTGACGGAGGTGTTTCTGCCGGCTGTCGGGCATCCCTGGGAAACGGTTCACCTGGTCGGAGAAGACTGACAGGAGATAAGGGAAAGGAGATCCGAAAAATGATTGAGAAGACGACCGCTGTACAGATCGTGATGCCGCAGCATTGCAACGGCTATAAGAAACCCCGCCTTTTCGGCGGACAGATTATGGCCTGGATCGACGTAATCGGGGCTGTCGCCGCGAGGCGTTTCACCCATAAGGCGGTGACCACTGTCTGCATAGACAACCTCACCTTCCTGAAACCGGCTTACCTGAACGACACCATCGTGCAGGAGGCCTTCGTCACCTGGACGGGGCGCACTTCCCTGGAGGTGCGGGTGGACAGCATGGTGGAACGCCTGGACGGTTCCCGGGAGCTGATCAACCAGGCGTACGTACTGTTCGTCGCCCTGGATGACCAGGACCTTCCGACGCCGGTACCGCAGTTTATTCCGGAGACGGAGGAGGAAAAGAGAATGTTCCGGGACGCTGAAATCCGGAAAGGATTCCGGACGAAGCAGTGAGATTCGGCGGGGCCGGAAATACAGGGGGGAACGCCCATGAAGATATACAGTGAATTTTATCCCGGAGATATGCTGCTTCGGTATTGGACGGACGACGCGGGCCGGATCGGTATGACGCTGATTCCGGCTGTGATGAAGGACCGGGTGCTGGACAAGGCGTATACTCCGGAACCGCTGGTGCAGCTGCACGCGAGAGGGGATCATCTGCCTGCCGGCTACGGGAACGGCCACACCCTGGCCACCACGGCGGCTTCCGCTGCCCAGCGGCTGGTATCCCAGCAGCGGGAAGGGAATGCGGTCATCACTGTAACGGAGGATGCCGCGGGCCGGCGGATCCGTCACAGGGCGGAATGGGAACCGGGCCTGGAAGCGCTTCTTGTGTCCTGTGTGTTTGAAAACCGCGGCTCCGAACCGGTGACGCTGGATCTGCTTTCCAGCGCCAATCTCAGCGGGATCACTCCTTTTACGGATGGGGACGCTTCCGGAGCCCTGCTGCTGCACCGGGCGGCCAGCATGTGGAGCGCGGAGGGACGGCTGAAAACGGAGACGGTCGAGGAAGCCATGCTGGAGCGCTCCTGGACGGGGCACGCGCTGCGCCTGTGCAAATTCGGTCAGGTGGGATCCATGCCGGTACGGGGCTGGTTCCCCTTCGCGGCGCTGGAAGACCGGAAAGCCGGCGTGACCTGGGCCATGCAGCTGGCCTGTCCTTCCTCCTGGCAGATGGAGATCCGCAGAAAGGACGATTGCCTGAGTATGATGGCTTCCCTGCCGGATGAGGATTTCGGGCATTGGGCAAAGACAGTGAAGCCGGGAGAGTGCTTTGAGACGCCCGCTGCCTTCGTGACGGCGGGAATCGGCGGGGTGGACCGGGTGTCTCAGCGCCTGCTGACGGCGCACCGGCGGAACCTGCCACGGCCGGCGGAGCCGCTGCCTGTGCTTTGCAACGAATACTGCACCACCTGGGGAAATCCGACCCACGCAAACCTGGAGAGGCTTGCCGAAAGCCTGGACGGACTCGGAGTGGATTTCCTGGTGATTGACGCGGGCTGGTACCGGCAGCCCGGGATGGGCTGGTCCGACTGCGGCGGGGACTGGATTCCGGAGGAAAAGGAAATGTTTCCGCAGGGGCTGAAGGCCACCGCGGACATGATCCGGGCCCACGGGATGAAACCGGGACTCTGGTTCGAGCCGGAGACATGCGGCGGAGGATCGGAGCTGTCTCACCGGAAAGAGCTGCTGCTGACCCGGCGCGGAGCTGTGATCGATACCGACAACCGGCGCTTCCTGGACCTGCGGAAGGAAGAGACCCATGCGTATCTGGAGGAACGGGTCATCAGCCTGCTGAAACGCTGCGGCTTTGAATACATCAAGGTAGACTATAACGACTGCATCGGGGTCGGCTGCGACGATCCGGACAGCCTGGGCGAGGGCCTGCGGCAGAACATGCAGGGAACGTTGCGCTTCTTCCGCCGCCTGCGGGAAGCGGTTCCGGGGCTGTATATCGAAAACTGCTCCTCCGGCGGCCACCGGCTGGAGCCGTCCCTGATGGCCGTGTCGGATATGGCTTCCTTCTCGGACGCCCATGAGTGCGCCGAGATTCCGATTATCGCGGCGGCTCTGCACCGGCTGATTCTTCCGGCGCAGAGCCAGATCTGGGCGGTTCTGCAGGCGAAGGACAGCCTGCGGAGAATCAATTATTCCCTGATCAATACCTTCCTTGGTGTCCTCTGCCTCTCCGGCGATCTGCCCGGACTGAACGCGGAACAGCGCCGGAAGACGGAGGAGGGGATCGCTTTTTACCGGGAAGCGCGTGACGTGATCCGGGACGGGGTTTCCGCCTTCTTCGGGCAGGTATCCGCCAGCTGGCGGCACCCGGAAGGCTGGCAGGCCGTAGTCCGGAAAGCCGGGAGCCGAACGCTGGCGGTGATCCATACCTTCGGCGGGGAACATCCGGACCGGGTGACGCTGCCGGCGGAGGCCGGCAGAATCTGCCGGGTCATGTGCTCCGAGGAGAACCGGGTGACGCTGGAACAGGGGCAGCTGACGGTGGAGCTGAAAGCGCCTTTTGAGGCGGTGGCCGTGCTTATGGAAGAATGAGCTTGCCCGAACGCCCGAAATCGGATATAATAAAAACAACGGAAAACACAGACTCGTTTCACTGTCAACAAAAAAGGAGGATCATATGGCTGAAAAGAAAAATGTGCTGGATGGAGTTACCGGGATCGACGCAGCGGATTCCGCGCAGAATCCGGTGTGCCGGGTTGCCTTTATCGGGTCCGAATGCTATCCGTTTGTGAAAACCGGCGGGCTGGGGGACGTAATGTACGCCCTGCCCCGGGCACTGATCCGGGAAAACGTCGAGGTAAGGGTAATCCTGCCCCTGTACCGCTGCATTCCGGACAAGTACCGGGACAAGCTGACCTACAAAGGATCCTTCATGATGGATCTGTGCTCGGACGGGCGCACCTTCTATGTCGGCATCATGGAAACCGAGAAGGACGGCGTCATCTATGACTTTATCGACAACCGGGAATTCTTTGACTGGGGAAATCCGTATACCGGCCTGTGGGAGGATATTCCCAAATACTGCTATTTCTCCAAGGCTTCCCTGGCGATCCTGAACTATCTGGAATGGATCCCGGATGTGGTGCACTGCCATGACTGGCAGGCAGGCCTGGTGCCGCTGTATCTGAGAACCCGGTTCAACGATACGCCCATCGGCCGTGCAAAAAGTATTGTAACGATCCACAATCTGCGGTTCCAGGGCATCTGCGGGATTGAGCACCTGAAGTACTGGACGGGCCTGCCGGATTATCTGTTTGACTATCCCGTGTTCAAGCGGAACGAAGACGAGGCCAACATGTTCAAGGGCGGCCTGGCCTACGCGGACTGGATCACCACCGTCAGCGCCACCTACGCCCAGGAGATCCAGACGCCTGCCTTCGGCGAAGGGCTGGATTCCCACCTGAGCTATCACAGCCCCAAGCTGTGCGGCATCGTGAACGGGATTGACGTGGAACAGTGGGACAGCGCGGCGGACAAGCTGCTGGCCGCACCGTACGACGTCGGCAGCGTGCTGGAAAAGAAGCGTGAAAACAAGCGCGCGCTGCAGGAAAAGCTCGGCCTGGAACAGGACGACAGCAAGATGGTGCTGGGCCTGATTTCCCGCCTGACGGATCAGAAAGGCCTGGATCTGGTGGACGCCATCTTCCCGCAGCTGATCGACGGAAATACGCAGTTCGTGGTGCTGGGAACGGGAGATTCCCGGTATGAGAACGCTTTCCGTTATTACGAAGGAATACACAAGGGAACGGTCTGTGCTTTCATCTCCTACAACGAAGGGCTGGCACATCAGATTTACGCCGGGGCGGACGCGCTGCTGGTGCCCAGCCTGTTTGAGCCCTGCGGCCTGACACAGCTGATTGCCATGCGCTACGGCACGATTCCGATCGTCCGGGAGACCGGCGGCCTGAAGGATACCGTGCAGCCCTATGACGGATCGGCTTTCACCGGCAACGGCTTCACCTTCGATCATTACAACGCGAATCTGCTGCTGGATGCGGTCAACGCGGCGCGCACGCTGTACTTCACCGACCGCGTTCACTGGGACGATATGGTGCGCCGGGACATGGAGAAGGATGTTTCCTGGGAGAATTCCGCGTTGCAGTACCTGGATCTGTATCTGAAACTGAAGGGATAAGATCATCACCGTTTTCTGCCCTGCTTCGGCAGGGCGTTTTGTTTGGCAGCAGGACTTTTCTTTACCGGTACAGAAAGATAAAAAGACGGTTCCCGGAAGAGTGACGGTCGAAGGACGGTGTAAACGATGAAAAGAAAATGTATCCTGGCTATCGTGCTGGCTGCTATCCTGTTTGTCTGCGCTGCCGCGGGTGAAGCGGCTCAGGATCAGTCCGAATGGTGGAAGCGTACGATCGCATACGAAATTTACGTGAAAAGCTTCAAGGATTCCGACGGGGACGGCATCGGAGATCTTCAGGGGATTATCTCCGAGCTGGATCATCTGCAAAGCCTCGGTGTCGGCGCGGTCTGGCTGACTCCCTGCTATGTTTCTCCGCAGGCGGACAACGGGTACGATATCGCGGACTATTATAATATCGATCCGGCTTACGGAACGATGGCGGATATGGAAACCCTGATCGCGGAAGCGGGTAAGCGGGATATCCGGATCGTGATGGATCTGGTGTTCAACCACACATCCTGCGAGAACGAGTGGTTTACGGAATCACGCTCCGGGCTGGATAACGGGAAAAGTGACTGGTATATCTGGGCGGATCCGAAGGAGAACGGAAGCGCGCCGAACAACTGGCGCAGTATATTCGGGGGATCCGCCTGGGAATATGACGAAACCAGAGGACAGTATTATCTTCATACCTTTCTTCCGGAGCAGCCGGATCTGAACTGGGCCAATCCGGAAGTACGGGAGGCGCTGATAAATGTGGCCCGCTTCTGGGTGGAAAAAGGGGTAGGAGGTTTCCGCCTGGACGCGATCACCTACATCAAAAAGCCAGCGGAGATGTCCGACGGCGAACCGGACGCCAGTGATGGAACGGTTGGCATCCATGCCATGACGGCCAACACGGCCGGAATCCTGGACTATCTTCGGGAGTTTAAGGCTGCCGTGCAGGAAGGAACGGATATCTTTACGGTGGGCGAGGCCAACGGAGTTTCCGCGGAGGAACTGCCTGAATGGGTCGGCGCCGAAGGCGTGTTTGACATGGTGTTCGAATTCAGTCATGTCGTGATCGATTTGCCGGATGAGATGAACTGGTGCGAGACCAGAGAATGGTCTCTGCCGGACTTCAAGGCTCTTTTTGCTGCCAGCCAGGAGGCAACCAAACAGGTCAGCGGATGGTATCCCATCTTCCTGGAAAATCATGACCAGCCCCGCTCCATCAACCACTTTCTGCCGGCAGGCGCGGACCGCGTGGCCGGCGGGAAAGCACTGGCGGCGCTGCTGCTGACCATGCGCGGCACTCCGTTCATTATGGAAGGAGAGGAACTGGGATTTGTGAACGTTGCCTGGCCTTCCATTGAGGAATATGACGATGTTTCCACCAGGAACCATTACTGGTTTGCCGTCGGGGAAGGATATTCAGCGGAGGAGGCCCTGGCCGGCGTGCATCGGTTTGCCCGGGACAGTTCCCGTACGCCCATGCAGTGGGACAATTCGGAGAACGCGGGCTTTACCACGGGAACGCCATGGCTGCCGGTCTATGAAGACTATGGAACGTATAACGCCGCCGCTGAACGGGAAAACCCCGATTCAATCCTGAACTGGTATATTTCCCTGGCAGGACTTCGCCGGGAGCATTCCGAGCTGATCACCGGAGATTATCAGGAACTGTTCCACGAAAACGAACAGATCTTTGCCTATATTCGCGAAAATGAAAAGGCAAAGGCTGTCGTTCTGATTAATTTTTCCCTGGAACCCGCAGCATACGATGCAGCCGTTCTGGAAGGCGCGGAGCTGCTTCTCGGCACAGGCGCCGGCGAAAAAGGGATCCTGGCGCCGCTGGAAGCAGCAATATATGAAGTGAAAGATTGACTGCCAATTTACGTAACAATTCTAATACCATATATTCAGGATTTTCTGACCAAGATCCAGCCAGAAAGAGGGGACTGCTATCCCGCTGGCATATGGAAAAAGCAGAATAAAGAAGCCGGCGGCGGCTGTAATCAGCAGGATGAAGCAGCTTTTCAGGATTTTTGAGGCGTCTTCTTTATACCCGTCAAAGCAGAGGCAGACGGCTATCATCAGAAAAGGCAGACTGGCAAAGTAATGATAGATATAGGTGCCTCTCGGAACCAATACCCATGGAAGATACTGCGCAAGCAGGCCCGTGAAAAGGAATACATATCGGGAGTCTAAAGAAGTTGATGTCAGATGCCGGATCCGATCGGAACCGGCTGATTCGTATCTGCTGCATACAGCAGAGCGGATAAGACAGCACAGAAGCGCCGCGAGACCGCCAAACCAGATTACCGGATTCCCGAAACAGAATATGCTGTAATGAACTGAGGAAGACGACGGGACATATTCTTCGGACGCATAATACATCGGTCTGAGGATAAGCGGCCATTCCCACCACGGAGAATAAAAATCGTGATCCATTCCCAATCCGGGGCTGCTGTGATAGCGGAACATGTGAATCTGGGTATCCCATACTTCTGCGATGTAATCGGAAAAAGAATCAATCTGATGGGCTTTGTAGACGAAATATGGAATGTAGCTTAGCAGATACACAGTCACCGGGATGACAACGAAGAATATTATACACCAAAGGCAAAGCGCCAGCGTTTTGCGCGGGGCGGCACATGAACGTTTTTTTCTGCTTGTCTTGCCTGCCTTCTGCTCCAGCAGGATTATCCTGAGACAATGCCGGAAAAAGAGTACAGCCAGTCCCGCTCCGGCATATATGCCGATCCATTTGCTCGCAACGGAAAGGCCCATGCACAGACCGCTGCAGCAGAGCGAAATCAAGGAGACAGCAGTCTTTTCCTGCAGGTAATCTGTCTGAAGGAAGCGCAGCATGAAAAAGTAGGAAAAGATGATAAACAGAACCGGGAAACTGTCTATTGTGGCAATCTGCGTCTGTGTCAGATGCATACAATCCAGCGCCATCAGCAGACAGGCCAGCGCGGCAATCCATGTCTTTTTTGTCAATTGCTTCCCGAGCAGATACATACCGGGCAGCATCAGAATCCCCGCGACTGCTCCGGCGAAACGCCAGCCGAAAGGCGTCATTCCGAAAACAGCGATACATATGCTCATCAGTTCTTTGCCAAGCGGGGGATGGCTGGTCTCATAGGGAACGGTACCCTGAAGAAACTCATACGCGGTTCGGGCATGGTATATTTCGTCGAAATAAGTACTGTTCCACCAGGACGGCTCCGCTTTCCGAGGGAGTACTTTTTCATCAGCAAACAAAGCGGGAAGCTGCTCCAGCGTTTCAGGTTCATCAATCAGAGCGGAGGGATCTGAATAATATATACTTTCAGGATTTGCGCCGTTCTGTGACACAACTGCGGGAGATATGGCTGAACCGTCCATGCGACGGAACAGAATCTCTTTCAGCGAGAGGGCATACTGCCTGCTTGACAGGCGGACATACCGCCCGCTGAAACGGACGATGTTTGACTGGTTTGGATTCGAAAAAGATCTCCCGCTTTGCTCGGATTCGTAGGAAATGGTTATGTATTTCCATTTCCAGCATTGCCATTCATTCATCTGGGCCCATGTTTCCTCTGCCCAGTTTTCACCGTCATCGCTGACAGAAACTGAGAAGTTATGATGACTGACTCCGGCAAAATACAGGATTTCAAAATTCTCCTGGATACTGCCAAGATCGAAAACAATCTGTTCGTTTGTTCCGCTGGACGTCCAGTCAGTCTGAGGCGCTTTGGTGCTGCCAAGCGTCAGCAGACTGAGCAAGGAATAAATCAGTGTTGTCACAGCGCAAAGAATCAAAGTATCTTTTCGCTTCCAGTGCAGACTGCGATCCGGATGCCAATTGTTCAATGTGATGCTCTCTGCACAGCGGACAGAATGAATGATTGAGGAATGCGGACAATGCTTCATCAGGAAAATTGTCGCCGACGCAGACAGCAGGCAGGCCAGAATGATGGCGAGTACCCAAGGCCAGACACTACTGGGAACTTCTGTCACATCATCGTCGAGGTATTCCTCGTCATGATGCGTATCATCCGATTCCCTGTACCATAAATCAGCAACACTGCCTTCCGGAACCCTGTCAGCCTGGACCAGTTTCAAATCGGAAAATGCAGCTTTTCCTGCGCTTTCTCCGCTATATCCGCCCAGCCTGGCAAAAACAGTGATTTCATTCTGCTCCGGTCCTGTTTTACCGAAATATTCAATAAACTGCCATTGTCCATCTGTGTCATAGGTTTTTTTGCTGAAGGCATATACACCTTCCACGCTGAGGTTGGCTCCGTGGCCACCTTCCACATCATCAGCCCGGATGTATCCGCTTAAGCAATAGAGACTGTCAGGGTTTACATCCACAACCTGTGCAAAGCGGGCGTCATTGTAACCGTAGTTACGGATTTCGACTGAAACTGACAGTTCGGTATGCCCTTCTCCTGTTGTGAATTCAGTGTAGCCGGGATCAGGAATATAGGCGTCTGTATACCAGCCGACAGGCAAGCCATCTTCATCAAGCTCCCGAAAATCCCCGTTCTCCAGAAGGTTTTCCGCGGAAACGCAGTAAAAAGCAAAGAGCAAACAAACTGAAAGAATCAATCCAAACCGGATTACACTTATTTGTTTCAACATTCAGAGCGGATCCTTCCCAGGCATATCCGTTTATTTCCCAAAGATCAGCAGGCCGGTTTGTATCATGTGATCGTTCCGGGGAGACGATACGGATTTTTACCATAATCAGAATCAGGGAGAGACGGATTGGCGGTTGCTTCTTCGCGTATTTCAATGACTGTGTTGTCCCGGTTGACGTATAACCACTTTTGTACAGTGCCGGTTGCCAGTGCGATCGTCATCAGCCCGATCAGAACGATTGCTGCCGCAATCAGGCGGGCACTGTATCTCTTTTTTATGATAGCCGCTTCCTGCTTTTTCTCCTGAAGGAGAGAAAGCTTTTGACGAACATGGTCATATAAAATTTGTGGCGCTTCATCGTATAACTGCTGCAGATCTTTATCGGTAATATGCTTCATTGACTTTCACTCTCCTCAATGATAATGTCTTTCAGGCTGTTTCTTGCCCTGAAAAGCCTCGATTTCAAAGCGGATACAGATATATGCAGCGTTTCGGCGGTTTCTTTTTCACTGTATCCTTCCATATAGCGCAGCAACAGCGGAAGACGATACTTTTCCGGAAGAGCGGAAATGGCAGCGAACAATTCAACGTGGGATTCATCCGGCTTATTCCCGGGAAGATCGGGCCGGGGAACAATGCGCATTCTGTGCCGCTGTATATTTCTGCACTCGTTGATAACAATTCTGGTGATGTAAGCCTTTTCCCCGCCGGAATGAATTTTGTCAGAAGCTTTCCAGGCTTTCTCGACTGCCTGCTGAACCGCATCCATAGCGTCTTCCCGATGATGCAGGATGCTTTGAGCCAGCCTGTACAATCCGGGAATCAATTGCAAATACAACTGCCCGAAGGCATCCCTGGTCATGAATGAGCCCTCCTGAAAGAAGATCTTCATATAATATACGGTTTATTCCTGCCAAAAGTTTCTTTTGCAAAAAAAACAGCCGCACAGATCGGTCGCTGCGCTATAAAATGAACAGCTGAAAACTGTTGGATACTGCTCTGCTTTGATTGTGGGATTTATGGTTTGTATTCCGGATTATTTGGTGATATAATATCTGTAAACAAGTTACCGTTTGTGTAACCGAAAGATACTGCAGGCAGATTCAGACAACACAGGGAGGAGAACACTCATGAAAAAGATTCTTGTGGTTATTGCAGTTCTGCTGGTACTCATGCTTTCTTTCGCAATCGCTGAAGCCGCCGAGGTCAAGGATACATGGCAGGTGTACACGCTCCGCAACCGGATTCTCGGCGAAGATTTCTCGTTCTACCTGCCGGAAGGCGAGTGGAGCATCAGCAATTTGAACATTTCAGCGTGCACGAACTGTTATTTCAACACGGACGGAGCAAGCATCCATGTTTATCTGCTGGGGATGGCGAAAGATAAAAGAGAACCGGGCGACAGATTATACGAGGAGAAGTTTTCTGTCGCGGATGAAGGGTGCACGCTGGTGACCGCCGGCGACCGCCCCGCCTATCTCACAGAGGACGGACAGATCGTGATTCATCTGGGTGATCTGCCGCTGGATCCCGACACGTATTATCTCCGTGCCGTGATTGATCCGGAGGATGAAGGAAAAGGGGAGGAATACCTGAACGAGATACGGGACGCGGTTCTTGCCGGACCGTTTGCTACCGCGTTCGATACGGGCTTTCCGGCGGACAAACTCGTGGACGACGGGGGCACGATGTTTTATCCCATGCAGATTACGTTTAACGGAAAAGAGATTCCGCTGACGCACACGATCATGAACGATTCCTGCCTGCATGTAAGCGGCGTGTACGAAGATGAAAACGGCGCGCAGTTTACCTTCTATACCACATCCGCGGTCAGCAAAAAAACCGTCGAGCGGGGTATTGAAAAAGGCGATTATACGGAGAAAGCTTACGGCACATACCTGGCCGGGGAAAAGAGGAGCTACGGAACTCTGTATGCGCAGGTCTGGATGGGAGAGTATGGGTTTAAGTATGTCTGCAGCTATAAAAACGCGGACGAATCAGACGCCAATTACGAGACCGCGTCGGCCCTGATTCAGGCGCTGATGGCAAGCGGTGAATATCACGAACTGCCGGCGGAATGATCGCTTTTCCGGCAATCTGCGGAGCAGAACAGCTTGTTCAGCACAGGCTGTCTGAACGGCCGGAGAAACTGCGGGGATTGAGGTCCCCGCTTTTTTTGTCTGTTTTTCGCTTTTTTCTCTTTTGCTCTTGACAGGAGCGGACAGCAAGATTATACTCTTAACGATTGAACGATTGCTCAATTGAGCAAACATTCAAGATTTGTATTAAACATCCCGGATTCGGGGAGGAGGAAACACATGGAGAACCGGTACGAGGCTATGGACGAGGTCACGCTGATGGAGACGGCGGACGTGTTCAAGGCGCTGGGGAATGTGACCCGGGTGAAAATCCTGGCGGTGCTGATGGAGCGGGAAGCCCGGGGCCTGGATATCGCCGAGCGGATCGGCATGAGCCCTTCCGCAGTGTCCCATCAGCTGGCGGTGCTCAAGAGCGCCAGAATCCTTCGGGGCCGGCGGGACGGCAAGGACGTGTACTACGCACTGGCGGACGCGCATATCAGAATGGTCGTGGAGGCGATATTTGAACATGTGGAAGAAGATCTGTGAGAAGGCGGCCGGCCTGGAGCCGGAAATCCGGGAAAAGATCGGGCGGATCCTGGCGGCAGCGGTTCTGCTTGCGGCGGCGATGATCATTACTGCCCGCACGGCCCTGCCCCTGTGGGCACAGCTGCTGATTTATCTGGTGCCATATGTGCTGATCAGCTACGATCTGTACGCGGAAGCCTTCGAGGATATGAAGAAAGGCGAGGTGTTCAGCGAGGATCTGCTGATGTGCATCGCTACGCTCGGCGCGCTGGCCATCGGTTTTCTGCCTGGCATGAAGCCGGAGTTCGCCGAAGCGGTGTTCGTGATGCTGTTCTTCCAGCTGGGAGAGACTTTTGAGGATATCGCCGAGGGCAGCAGCCGGCGCTCCATTTCTCAGCTGATGGAAATCCGGCCGGACAGCGCCAACGTGGAGCGGGACGGCGCGGTGGTGACTGTTTCTCCGGAAGAAGTTCAGGTCGGCGAGATCGTGGTGATCCGCCCCGGGGAAAAGGTACCCATGGACGGAACCGTGCTGGAGGGAAAATCCAGCCTGGATACAGCGGCGCTGACCGGTGAAAGCGTTCCCCGGGACGTGGAGGAAGGGGACGAGATCGTATCCGGCTGTGTGAATCTGAGCGGTGTGCTGCGGGTGCGCGCGGCGAAGGCGGCGGATGAATCCACGGCTGCGCGTATTCTGGAACTCGTGGAAAACGCCGGGGAGAATAAATCCCGCAGCGAAACCTTCATCACGAAGTTCGCCCGGGTTTATACGCCTGGGGTGGTCATCGCCGCCTTGCTGCTGGCGGTGCTCCCGCCCCTGTTCTCCGGAAACTTCGGAAGCGCGTTTCCCCTGTGGTTCGGGAGAGCGCTGACCTTCCTGGTGGTTTCCTGTCCCTGCGCCCTGGTGATTTCTGTGCCCCTGACCTTCTTCTGCGGCATCGGAGGCGCTTCCCGGAAGGGCATTCTGATCAAAGGCGCCAACTACATGGATGCTCTGGCCCGGACGGAGACGGTGGTGTTCGATAAGACCGGAACCCTGACGGAAGGCGTCTTCGAGGTGACGGACATTCATCCGGAGGAAATCAGCGCCCACGAGCTGCTGCATCTGGCGGCCCATGTGGAACGGTATTCCACGCACCCCATCGCTGCCTCGCTGCGAGCGGCTTACCCGGAGGAAAACGACGACTGCACCGTGGAGGAAACCGAGGAGGTATCCGGACAGGGAATCATCGCGCGGATCAACGGCCGCCGGGTGGCGGTCGGCAATACGAAGCTGATGGACGGAGTCGGAGCGGGGCGGAGCGCCTGCGAAAAGGCCGGAACGGTTCTCCATATCGCGATCGACGGAGAATATGCCGGCTACATTCTGGTATCGGACCGGATCAAGGCGGATTCTGCCGAAGCGGTTCGTGCTCTCCGTGCATGCGGCGTATCCCGGACCGTGATGCTGACCGGCGACCGTGAGGAGGTCGGCCGGCATGTGGCGGAGACCCTGGGCCTGGACGAGTACCGGGCGGGTCTGCTGCCGGCGGACAAGGTGACAGCCGTGGAAGAACTGCTGGAAAAAAAGGAACCAAAAAAGGCCCTCGCCTTCGCGGGGGACGGAATGAACGACGCGCCGGTGCTGGCCCGGGCGGATGTCGGGATCGCCATGGGCGCCCTGGGATCGGACGCTGCCATCGAAGCGGCGGACGTGGTGCTGATGGACGATCAGCCCTCCAAGATTGCCGCCGCGATCCGGATTTCCCGGCGTACCATCGGCATTGCCCGGCAGAACGCCGTGTTTGCCATCGCGGTGAAGCTGGCGGCGCTGGTACTGGCCGGCATGGGCCTGGCCGGCATGGGCCTGGCGGTATTCGCGGACGTGGGAGTTACCGTGCTGGCGGTGCTGAACGCCATGCGGGCAATGAAGAACTGAAGTCAGCCGGCGGCCTTCTTCCGGAGGACAAAGGCCATGATACCCAGCAGCATCATATCCAGCAGTCCCAGGGAGAGAAGAGACGCCGTAATCGCGCCGCTCATGGCATGCTGCCGGACCAGGGCCGGGGCCAGGAAATACACCGCGGCCGCGGCAATCAGGTAGGCTGCGGTCAGCTTGCGCTGGTTCCGGGTGACGGCGATCATATCATACAGGAAGACGTTCACGGCGTTCAGACCGCCATAGACCATGACCCAGAGGAGGATTACGCGGTCTCCGGACAGATCCGCCCGGTACAGCCATTCGAGAACCGGAATACCCAGCATCCAGGCGCCGGCCGCCCCCAGCAGGGTAACGCCCGCGAGCCCGGCCAGCATCCGGATCAGATTGCGCTGAAACGGGCGGATTTCGTTTTCGTTCCAAAGGCGGGCCATGGGAGTCAGCAGGGGACGCAGCACGAACTGGCTGAAGAGATTGACGGCGAAGGCCGGCATGAACAGAATGCTGTACCGGTTCTGAACGACGTCCGAGCACCAGGTGTTGATGGCGTATTTCGGCGCGTTGCTGATGTACAGCATGACGAACACCGAAATGAACAGCGGAAAGCAGCTGAGGAGGATCTCCTTCGCGTTCCGCAGCTGAAACCGGATGGACGCGTCCGGGAATTGTTTCCAGAGGCGCAGGTTCCAGGTCAGCAGTACCGCGAGGCTGGCGCCGATCATACCCAGAGCGGCGGTTTCCAGATTCCCGGTCGCGGCGAGGATTCCGATAAATACCGGCAGAACCAGACCGACCCGGACGGTGCTGACTTTGCCGGAATACTCGATCCGGTCGTGCTGCTGGAACATGCAGGCGAACACGTCATAAAAGGCGTCCAGCATCTTATAGGCGCAGATGTACAGCATGACCCGCTTTTTCACCGGATCTCCGTCCATGAGAAGCACATAGGCGAGGCAGACCAGCATCATCAGAGCGCAGGATACGGTGCGCAGCGAGAAATAGTCCGCAAAGCGGTACTTCTGGGTCACGTCGGTGGAATGGATGGGCCGCACCTCCAGCGTGCCCACGTAATACATGAGCTGCGCGTGGGAAAAAGCCAGGGTGAACACGCCCCCGGCTGCTTCCCCGGCGATCCGGTTCACCGCGATCAGCAGCACGAAGTTCAGCGCCGACTCAAAAACGGAACCGATCATGTTCCAGGTAAAATTGGCCTTGCGGCTGACGCCTGCGTTCATGACCGGTTCCTCCTTTTCTGCCGTGATGTTTATTGCCTGCTTCCGGATCCTTTTTTTTCGTGCGCGTTTAAGCGCCGCATGCGCCATTCCCCGAAGCGGATAAAGAGAAAGAACGCTCCGTGCCACAGCCAGGCCAGCAGGCGCCGCGGCCGGCTGTAGTCTTCCCAGCAGGCGCGATCCATATACGCGTTCAGCCCCGCCCGCTTCAGGCGGTTATACAGGGGCTGCAGCGGGCCGAAACGGCGGTCCAGGGGAAAGATGCACTGCTCGTAGATGGCGAACATATCCCGCATGAAGGCGGGACTGTAGCAGCCGGCGCCGGAATTGGAAAGGCTGTACCGCACCAGCACGTCGTCCGTAAAGCCGATTTTTACCTGGCGGGTGCACAGATGAATCCAGTAGGGATAGTCTTCTATAATCCGGGTAACAGGCAGATACAGGCCGTGCAGGGCGTACAGTTCCCACCGGGCAAACCAGGCCGGGGCGGGAAGACAGTTTCTCGAAAAGAGCCGGTTCCGCAGCTGCAGCGGTGTCAGGGTTCGCAGCACATGGTAATCCTCCGCGCTGGATGCCAGGTGCCGGACGATCTCACCGGTCTCGGTGACCCCTTCCTGCCGGGAAAAGCAGATCAGGCAGCCGCATTCCTCCAGGAAACGGACGTATCGGGTCAGCGCGTCCGGAACAGCCAGCCGGTCCTCCGGCGCCATATCCTTGATATATTCCCCCCGGGTCAGGCCGAGGGCCGCGTTCTCATTCCTGACAGTACCCTGATTCTCCGCCAGATGATGATATTCCACCCGGCGGATATTCTCTCCCCGGTGCCGCTCCACATAGGAACGGAGTTCGGGAAGGAACGCCTCCCAGCCCGGGGAGCCGTCGTCGGACAGGATGATCTCGATGTCCGGATAATCCTGCATGAAAATGCTGTCCAGGGACGTGAGGACGCCGTCAAAGCGCCTGTAGGTCAGCAGGAGCAGTGAGATCCGTCCTTTGACGCGCTCCTGCCGTCCGGCTTCCTCCTGCCCGGTCCGGTTCGCTTCCAAGCTTTTCTCCTCCATGCCTCAGTCCGGCTGCTGCCCTTTCTCTTCCTCCCGCAGCGCCCATACCTGGGCCAGCCGGGTCAGCTGACGTTCCATCCGGGCGATCCGCTGATCCTGTGTAAAGGTTTTGACCAGCAGCAGAAAGATGATGACCAGATATACCAGATTGACCGGGCTTACGACGCCGAGCCGGTCCGCGAACCAAATTGCGATATCCGGGAATATGCCCAGCAGTACTACGACCACGGAAAACAGCACCCAGTAAATGGAGCTTTCCATGGACATCTTGTTATGCCGGATCTTTCCGAGCACGTACACGGCGTTCAGCACCGAACCGACAATCAATATAATCCGCAGTCCCAGCGCCATCCGTTTACTCCTCCTTCTTCTCCTTCCGGACATGTTCCGGCTCGACTTTGCGGAGCGCCCACTGAATCAGCAGAATGTTACTGAACATCTGCAGCATATACCGGGCGGACTTTCCGACGCTCAGATAGCTTTGTCCGGCGATCCGCTCCCGCATGGTGACCTGGACCTCTTCCACGGCGGCCCCGCTGCGGATCAGGTAAGCCAGGGTATCCGGCTCCGGCCGCAGATTCATCCCCCAGGCCATCCCATGCAGCAGGCTTTTTCCCCAGAGCCGCATGCCGGAGGTGGGATCCGTCAGCCGCTTTCCGGTGGTCAGCCGGATGGCCGCGGAAATCAGATCGCTGCCGATCATGCGCGGGGAAAGGGGCTTCTTTTCCGTCACGAACCGGGAGGCGATCACCAGGTCGCAGCCCGTACGCTCCATGGTTTCCGCCATCAGGCCGATATAGCGGGGATCGTGCTGGCCGTCGGCATCCAGCTGCAGCACCGCGTCGTACCCGTTCCGCACGGCGTACTGCATACCGGTCTGAAACGCGCCGGTCAGCCCCAGGTTTGCCGGCAGGTTCAGCAGGTGAAATCCGTTTTTCCGGCAGATTTCAGCGGTTTCGTCCCCGGAGCCGTCATTGACGATGACATAGTCCGTCCCGGGAGCAGCTTCCCGCAGCTCCCCCATGACCCGGACAATATTCTCCGCCTCGTTGTACGCGGGAATCACAATCAGCAGCTTCAAGCGATTTTCCTCTTACTTTCCGAAATAATCCGCTTTGACCAGTTCCAGCACGTCCTGCCCGCTGTGCCCTTCCCGCCGCATCATCCGGGCCATTCCGGCGCGGATTTCCCGCTTCGGATCCTCGCCGGCTGCCAGCGACTGCACGGTTTTTACGATTTCCGCGAAGGAATGAACCGTATACATGCCGTCGATCAGGTTGCCGACGTCGTACCGCCGGTCATCTGACATCAGCTTTCCGATGGGGGTGGGGCAGAAAACGATGGGCCGCCCGGTGAGCATATAATCCATCAGCACGGAGCTCATATCGGTCACCAGCACGTCGGAGCTCCAGAAGGTGTCGTAGTAGCCCGCGTTCCGGTCCACCGCGGTGTTTTCCCCGTCGGCATAGCGCTTCAGATAGGCGTCCAGCTCCTCCTGTGTCACAAGGCCGGAACTGACATAGTTTTCCAGCCCCAGGGGGTGGGGACGGAAAACCAGATCCATGGAGGGGGTCTCTTCCGCCCAGCGGATCATGTCGTCCTTGTAATTCATGAAATTGCTGCCGCACAGCCGGGGATCCGTCGTCCAGCGCGGCGTCCACAGCACCCGGAGCCTGCCCGCCTGCCGCGGCCGCGGCCAGACAGCGCTCTCGGCGCCTTCCATATTCCAGTTCAGGTCAAACTTGGGGAAACCCGCGTTGAATACCTTCTGAATTCCGCTGCGGAAGGTAAGACGGAGACGGCCGGTGACGTAGTCGTAGGCATGCTGCTTTTCACAGAAGACAATGTGCAGGTTCCGGATGAAGTGCATATTGTATACCAGCGGGTAATCCCCCAGCAGCGGGGAAGTGTACGGCACATAACAGGTGCGGCAGATTTTCCGCAGCTGCGAGGCACGGTACGGCTTCGGGAGATAGGTCTCGTAAGGCCGGGGGAAGAAAACGTAATCCAGGTCCAGGCTCCGGGGATCCACCCAGGTTTCGGTTTCCGGATCATAGGTCCGCACGCAGTCTTTTCCGAATTCCTTTTCGCCGAAAGCGTAGTTCTTTTCCCAGATGATTTTTTTCAGCTTGATGTAGAACGCAAATTCCAGCTCCGGCATCAGCAGCACCACCGGCTCTGTCCGGGGATCCTTCAGCGCGGCCTCATAAACGGACTGAATGGCCGCCCAGTTATTGGGCAGCTGCATAATGAAGCCGATGCGTGCCTTGTCCTTCCGGGGGAGGGCTCTCACAGTCTTTACACTGTGCCGGAAGGAAGGAATGTTCAGCCAGTAAACCAGATGCCCCCGCTCAAACAGCACGGCTTTCACCGCCGTGAACGCCCGGTGGAACAGGCTTTCCATTTCCTTTTTCCTCCTCCCTTACAGATTGATTTTCCAGGTCTTATATACGACGGTGCGGCCGCCGAAGCCTTCCTTCTGCGCGATCAGGCCCTCGTTCAGAACGCGCCCGCCCTGCTCGGTGGAGATGCCGAAATCCAGCCACTGCTTCTGCCCGCGGTAGCGGTCGATGACGCGGCTGACGACCAGATCCAGCGCGCCGATCTGCCTGGCCGTGTCGTCCGCCGCCAGATACTGGGTATGAATAACCCGGTCATATTCGAACACAACCGTACCGGCGATCATGGCGCCGGCCAGGAACGCGGCGAAGATCCGGATGTTTTCCGGAAACCGGCTGTGAAGCAGATACAGCTCCGCGGCGGAATGCACCGCCCGCAGGCCGTGGTATTTCTCCAGCACCCGGTTTTCCAGGGCAATAAAAGCTTCGTAGTCTTCCCGGCCGGAAACCTCCGCCACCGTGACGCCGTTTTTATCCGCCTGCCTGATTTTCCGCTTCCGGAGCGTCGCCATCTCCAGGGGATCAGCCAGACTTATGACGGTGGAAGCCTCCACTTTAAACAGTTCCGCGCCGCAGCGGAAAAGCGCGTACTGATCCTCCTCCGCGGGCTGGGACCAGTACAGAAAGGGAATGCATTTCCAGAGTATTTCCCGGAAACCCTTTTCCCGGGCATAACGCAGGAGCTCCTCCATGCATTCCAGCGCCTGTTTCTGCTTCAGGCGCGGACCGGTGATCAGCCCTCCGTAGGTCAGTCCGCCGTGGGAGGCCAGCGTATCCCCGGATTCATTCATGGGCAGCAGGGCCAGCAGCTCCTCTCCCTCCCGGAAGAGCAGGGAATGATCCCGGAAGCGGTCCTGATGATAGTCCATATACTTTCGGTCAAACATGAACAGCGCGTTCCGGCTTTCGGCGTTGAACCGGTTCCAGCGCTCCTGATCCGCCGGAGTATAACGTTCCGCGTGAATCAAAACTCCAGTCACTCCTTGCCCTTGTTTCCCGGGAACAGGCTGCCGCTCAGTCCCCGTACGCTTTCGCGAGTTCCGCCCGCAGGACTTCTTCCGGCAGGTTCGGATACAGGTTCTCATATGCCGGCATACCGAAGCTGCCGTCCGGCCGCGCGACGGACTTCAGCCGGGGTTCCACCTGAAGATCCTTGCTGACCGTCACCTCGCACACGGTGGGGCCTTCGGCGGCCAGCGCCTGCCGGACGGTATCCTCCAGCAGCGCCGGGTCGGAACAGGAAAGATAGCCGAGACCGTAGGCCTTCGTCACCCGCTCGATGTTCGGTATCGGCACGCCGTCCGAGGCGTCCGTGCCGAAGGGAGGATTAATGTTATATCCGCCCTGGGACATACGCACGAACTGATAACCGTCGTTGGTGACCAGAAAGATCTTGACCGGAATTTTATACATCGCCAGGGTGGCAAACTCCTGGATGTTCATCTGCAGGGATCCGTCGCCCACGAAGCACAGCACCTGCCCGCTGCCTCGGTTGGCTTCCGCCAGTCCCAGGGAGGTGGCCCAGTAGCCCATGGCGGAGAGCCCGCCGGAGATGAAGACCCGCTGCCGGCCGCGCACGAACCAGGTCTGCGCCACAATACTGCAGGAGGATCCCGTGTCCGCGATCACGATATCCTCCGGTCCCGCCTGCTTCGTTACGGTGTCCACCAGGCGGTAGGAGTTGATGATCTCTCCGGTGCGGTATCTGTCCTGCATGATCGGATATCTCCGGAGCCAGTCCCGGCAGGTTTCAGCCCAGGCTGTATGGGAGCCGGCCAGGGCCGGATCCGCCAGCATCTCTTCCGCCTGCCGCAGGAAGTCCAGAATATTCCCTTCCAGGATTTCGTCGATCTTCACGCCGTACTGCTTCAGCTCCGCCGGATCGCATTCCACCAGAATTTTCCGGGCCTGCCTGGCGAAATCCGGCACGTTGTACCCGGTGGTGTTCGGCGCGAGACGGCTTCCCAGGATCAGCAGCACGTCGCAGGTCTGCAGCGCGAAATGGGAGGAGCGGTAGCCGTGGTTGCCGCAACGGCCCGCAAAATACGGATCGTCCGTCGTGATGGTATCGATTCCCATCCGGGAGTTGACCACCGGCACGTCCAGCCGGGGCAGCAGCCGGCGGAACAGCTCCGTGCCGCCGCAGAGGCGGACGCCCTGGCCGGCCAGGATCAGAGGCCGTTTGGCCTGTTTCAGCTGCTCCAGCACGCCGCGCACCTGCTCCGCGGGCAGGCGCTTCTCTTCCGGCGGAGTCCACACAGGCGGGAAGGCACAGGGGCAGTCGGCGGACTGGACGTCGATAGGCACGTTCAGGCAGACCGGACCGGGCCTGCCGTTTTCAGCCAGCCAGAAGGCTTCGGCCAGAACGTCCGCCGTCCGTGCGGGATCCGTCAGCGTCCAGGTTTTCTTGGTGACAGGCTCCATGATGGCGAGGGTGTTCACATCCTGGGTGCCGTACTGGCGAATGTGATTTTCCCGTTCAAACCGCAGGTGCATGCTGTTGGAATCCCCGGTGAACAGCACCACCGGGGAGGAGTCCACCCAGGCCTGGGCCATGCCGGTGACGGTATTGGTCAGGGCAGGCCCGTTGGTGACGAAGGCGACGCCGGGCTTTCCGGAGATCCGGGCATACCCGTCCGCTCCCATGACGGCGGCCTGCTCATGGTTGACAAAGGTGAACTTCAGCTTTTCGGACTGCCCGAGCGCCTTGCAGATCCAGAGGGCCGCGCCGCCGACGATTACATAGGCATGTTCAATTTCCCGGTATTCCACATATTTCACGATGTATTCCGCCACGTTCATGCCAGTTCATCCTCCGTCAGATTCATTTTATCCATCACGGCCACCAGCGCCCGGAAAATCATCAGGTCCTCCGCGGAGGTGATCTTGAAGTTCAGGTCCGATCCCCTGGAAAACCACACGGTATATCCGCACTCGATCAGCAGGGTACAGGTGGCCACCGAGCCGGTGATCCCCTTCTCCGCCGCTTCCCGGTGCAGATCCATCATATCGCCCAAAGGCATGCTGTGCGGCGTCTGGGTCCGGTACAGGATTTCCCGGTCGATACTGACGCAGGACTTGATTTTGTCCTCCGTCTGCAGCATGGCTTCCTTGGTGTCGATGGCGGCCGTGGCGTTGCCGTGCGCCCGGCAGACCCGGAGGTTCTCGGTGATGACCTTTTCCGGCACATAGGGGCGGCTGCCGTCATGGACGATCACCAGATCATCCCGGGAATATTCCTTTTCCACAGCGGCCAGCACGTTTTCAATGGATTCCTGCCCCGTTGCCCCGCCCCGGATGACGCCTTTCAGCTTGGTGATGTGAAACTGCCTGGCATACAGATCCATGAACCCTTCCCAGCCCTTGAGGATGGCCACGTAAATGGCGTCGATCTCCGGATGTCGCTGGAAGCACTCCAGGGTATAAATAATGATCGGTTTGTCATTGACATTCAGGAACTGCTTGGGAACCACCTGCCCGGAGCGGGTGCCGACGCCGGCGGCGGTAATAATGGCGATATTCATCGGGAAACCTCCTTCCGGCCGGATCAGGCAAAGGAATTGACCGCGTCAATGACACGGCCGGTTTCCTCGTCCGTCATGCCGTAATACATGGGCAGGCTCAGTTCTGTTTCGCTGATTTCCTCCGCAACCGGATACGCGCCCCGGCTGAATCCGAGATCCCGGTAGCATTCCTGCAGATGGATGGGAACCGGATAATGCTTGTTGGTTCCGATGCCGCGGCTGTCCAGCCATTTTTCCAGCTCCGCGCGGCGGCGGCAGCGCACTCCGAAGATATGCCATACGGGTGTACATTCCGGCAGCACGGCGGGCAGGATCACCTGCGGATTCCGGATGCCATCCAGATATTTCCGGGCTGTCTCCCGGCGGGATTCGTTCATCCGTTCCAGATGCGGAAGCTTGACGGAGAGCAGTGCCGCCTGGATCTCGTCCAGCCGGCTGTTATGCCCCTGATAAATATGGTGATACTTCACGTCCGACCCGTAGTTGCCCAGGGCACGGACTTTGGCGGCCAGGGCCGGATCCGAAGTGATCACGGCGCCGGCGTCCCCCAGAGCGCCCAGATTCTTTCCCGGGTAGAAGGAGAACGCCGCGGCGACGCCGAAGGTGCCGGCCTTCCGTCCCTTATACAGGGCGCCGTGGGCCTGTGCGCAGTCCTCCACCACCGGAAGGCCGTGCCGCCCGGCAATTTCCAGAATCGGATCCATCTCACAGGTCTGCCCGTACAGATGCACGGGGAGAATGGCACGGGTGCGCGGCGTGATGAGGGCCTCCAGCCGGTCCGGATCCAGGTTGAAGGTGCTCAGCCTCGGCTCGGCGAACACGGGCCGCGCGCCTGTGTAGGTCACTGCCAGCGCCGTGGCGATAAAGGTGTCGGAGGGAACGATAACCTCGTCTCCCGGGCCGATGCCCAGGGCTTTGAGAATCAGCATCAGGGCGTCCAGCCCGTTGCCGGTGCCGACACAGAACGGAACGCCGTTCCAGGCGGCGAAGGCTTCCTCGAAAGCCCGGTCCTCCGGCCCGCCGATGTAGAAGGAACGCTCCAGCACCCGGGCAAAGGCGTCCCGCATCTCCGCGCCAAGCTCCCGCTCCATGGGCCGGAAGGACGCAAAGGGGATGTTTTTCATACCGATCTCCTTCTCCCTTTTATTCCCGACCGGCCGCGCGCTCCCGGGCGTAGGCGACGAAAGCGCCGTAATCCCGGATATAGTCCGCTTCGTCATACAGCTCGGAGGCCAGCACCATCAGCACCGCGTCCGGCGAAAAGTCGTACATTTCCCGCCACATGTCATTGGATACGTACAGGCCTTCATAGGGCTTTTCCAGCGGAATGATCTTTTTTTCGCCGAGGCCGTTGTCCAGCAGGATTTTGCAGCTGCCGTGGATGCAGATCAGGATCTGCTCCAGGGATTTGTGCGCGTGATGCCCGCGTACCACGTCCGCCACTGTATCGTACATATAATAGACCCGCTTGATCCGGAAGGGGATATCCCTGAATTCCTCCAGGGCGACCAGCTGCCCTCGCTCGTCTCCGTGGGGCTGGAATACATACTTGACCACCTGCATGGCTGCTCCTCCTCCGGCGGAAGGCCGTTCCCGCCCGAATTACAATGTCTATTGTAACCGAACGGCCTTTGTTTTTCAAGGGAAACACACGAAATCCCCCGGTATCGCGTACCGGGGGAAGATCGCCGGACCGGCCGGATCCGGCTGTGACGGAATGAGAGGAAAGAAAGTCTGCGCAGGGGCGGAAAAGCGAGCTATTCCCGCCGGTTCAGCAGAGCTGTTTCCACCTCTTCCGCGGAGGGGATCGAAGGCTCCGCGCCTTTGCGGGATACCGCGATGCCCGCGGCTACGGAAGCCCGCCGCAGGGTATCCCCGGCGGGAACGCCGCGGCATACCGCCTCCAGGAAGAAACCGGTGAAGGTATCGCCCGCCGCGGTGGTATCCACTGCCCGCACGGGGTAAGCCGCCGCCTGCACGACGCTGCCGTCCCGGGCTCTGAACACGCTCCCGTTTTCTCCCAGGGTCAATACCACATTCATCCTGGGATACTGGTTTCCGAGCTTTGAAAGAATGCGGCCGCTGTCGCTCTCGCCGGTCAGCTCCAGGCCTTCCGTTTCGTTGATCAGCAGATAATCTACATGCCGCAGGTCGCATGCCGTGATTTTTTCATTGAAGGGAGAGGGATTGAAGGCGATGACCAGGCCCCGCTCCGCCGCTTCCCGGAGCAGCAGATCCACATGCGAGATTTCATTCTGGGCGACCAGCAGATCACCCGGACCGAAACGGTCCAGCACCTCCCTGATCCGTTCCGGGGTGATCAGGCCGTTGGTGCCCGCCAGGATCAGAATGCTGTTCTGCCCGTTGTCGTCGACCTCGATCACCGCGTGGCCGGTGCTTTCCGGCAGGGACAGCACGAGGCTGCGATCGATGCCGTTCCGGTCCAGCGCTTCCAGCAGCATACCGCCGTCCGGGCCGACCGCGCCGGAAAAGGCGGTATTCATCCCGGCTCTGCGCAGGGCGACAGCCTGGTTGAAGCCCTTCCCGCCGCAGAACAGTTCCATACTCCGGGCGGATATGGTTTCACCCGGCCGCACCAGATGCTCCACCCGATAGGTGCGGTCAATATTCAGGGATCCGAAAACAAGCGCTTTCATCCGTCTGATACCCTTCTTTCTGTGATCGTCCCGCCGCCGGCGGATCAATCCTTTTTTTCACCCTTTACCCGAATGCTTTCCACCAGCGCGGTGCTGCCGTTCCGGACGGCTACGCCCACCGCGCCGCGCAGCCAGGGACGGTCTGTATCCAGGCAGGACAGGGAGACGTTCCCGCAGCGGGCAGTCAGCTGATTCCCCCGGACGGTGACGGTGATGGTAACCCGGGTCCCATGCGGCACGGGGCACTCTGTTTCCGCGAGGAGGCGGAGGCCGTTGTCGTTCTTGCGGATGCATAGCCGGTCCCCGTCCAGGCCTGCCGCGTAGCCGCGGATGGCACCCTGCACCCGGACCAGCGCGTCCTGCCGGCTGCCGCTTTCCCGGATCAGGGTGAAGGAGGCGGTATAATCCTCCCATTCGGAGGATCCGGTATACCATTCGCCATCATCTTCGCAGGAAATGCGCAGCAGCCCGTTTACAAGGTCCGCGGCCCCTTTCATGCGGGAAACCTGGGTGATTTCGGAGTGGCGTTCGCTCCACACTTCCTTTTCCTCGTTCCGAAACACCAGGGAATAATCCGGCAGGCCGCGGAAGCGCAGATCGTCCGCCAGCACGACCAGCTGGTATCCCTTTTTTACTTTTTCATCCGGCGTCCACAGGCAGAAGCCCGCCTCGTCGATGAGGCCGCCTTCCATGGGCGGGATGGAAACCGTTACCTGCTGCCAGGGGCCGCCGTGGGGCAGGCGAATCTTTTCACCGTATACCGTCACGTTCTTCCGGGTATCCCGGGCATAGGCGCAGCCCCAGGTGTCGGTGCCGTAGTCCGGTACCCGCAGCCAGCCTTCCACCGTCTGCCCCGGATACAGAACCGGGGAAAAAGACGGGTCATAGCGGGAATCGCTGAAGTCGTCCTTCCGGAAAAACGTCTTTTTAAACAGGAACAGCTGCTGATCCGGCTGAAGCCGGGTGGCGAAGAAGCGCAGGCAGCGCCGTCCGGTATGCGCGTCCTCATCCGTGTTGATCAGATGTGCGGTGTTGGAGGGTCCGTCGGAGCGGACGCACAGGGCGTGGGTGCTTTTGGGATACTCAAAGTGGCAGTCGTGTATGCTGTCCCCCAGGATCTCCCGCCAGGGTTCGGGCGGCTCCTGTCCGGCCAGCCGGTATGCCAGGCGGGCGATATAGCTGGCGCCGTAGGGAATATCGGTAATATTCATGTCCCCCATGACGCCGGAGCGGACGCACAGGTCGTTGACCGGGCGGATCCACTTCTCCGTGTCGATGGCGTCCAGCCCGCAAAGGACTCCCATAATCGTCGCCACGTTGCCCACGTTGCAGTCCGTATCCCATCCGCACATATTGCAGATGTTCAGGGTGTCGTCGAAATCGCCGTTGCCGTACGCCATGGCCAGCGCCATCACCGCGCAGTTGGGAATGATATGGCACAGCCCGGGATAGCGGTCGTAGCCGAAATTGTCGTGTACGAAGCGGAAGCAGTCCCGCCAGGAGGATCCGGGGCGGCTGTCATGGAAATCCAGCACGGCGCGGACCGCCCGGGTATATTCACAGTCCGGCGGAATGAAGGACAGGGCGGTGTCGATAACCCGGCGGATATCCCGTTCGGTGAAGGCCGCGCTGATGGCTGCCGCCACGAACATGCCGCCCCAGATTCCGTTGCCGTCATGGGTGACGGAAGCGGCTTTCGCCGCCAGCTCCGCCGCCAGGGCAGGATTGCCCGGCGCTACCAGCCCCCAGGTGTCAATAAAGATCTGCCCGCCGATCTGTTCAGCCACAGCCGGAGTATTCTGCTCCGCGGAGCCGCTGCGGGGGGCCTGAATGCCCCGGCGCAGGTTCAGGTACGCGGTGTGTTCGGTGGAAACGCCGTAGCCGCCCCACCAGAAAAAGCCGTGCTCGTAAGGCGCGTAGTTCAGCAGCGCCTCGCCGACATCCTGCGCGGTCATCGTGGCGCCCCGCTTTTCCTCCAGCGCCCGCAGAAAATACAGCGGACCGTTGGTATCGTCGTCGGCGGCAAAGCGTTTGTACGCGGCGGGATAGTATGTCAGTTCCCCGAAAAGCTGCTGAATGCGCTCGTAGTCCCAGCCTTCCACCGCCGCGCCCAGCCGGACGCCGATGACCTTGGCCAGCCAGCCGGCGTACACGCGCTCCATATAATCCGCGGGAATCGTATGCATGCGAAATCCTCCCTGTGATTTATTTCCGGATCAGCTCCGCCAGCTGTTCCGCCTTTTCAAACAGGTCGATGCCCTTTGTGAACTGCAGGCAGGTGCCGGAGGGATAGCGGGTATGCTCCAGCCAGTGCGGGGGAATGGCGGAGGCGCCGTAGCGCGCGCCCAGGATGCAGCCCACCACCGCACCGATGGTGTCGGCGTCCCGGCCGAAATTGGTGGCCAGCAGCACGCCGCCCTTGAACGTGTTGTGTACCAGCCGCAGGCAGCCGAAGGCTTCCGAGATGGCTTCCGGAGTAGCGGCCCGGTAGGAGCAGAACAACCGGTCGTGCAGAGGCATCCAGGCGTCTGTCATTTCTCCGTGGGCTTCATCCACGATGTCATAGGCCTCCTGCAGCTTCAGCCGCATCCAGGAGTCAGCCGGCGCCAGCTTCAGGGCTTCGTCGAAAATCGTTTCGAACGGCGCGTCCACCATGGCCAGGGCGACGGCGGAAGCGACCATCTGGGCGCCCCAGATGCCGTCCCGGCAATGGCTGATTTCCGCGTCGATCCGGCACAGCTCCGCGGCTTTTTCCGGCTGGCCCGCACAGTAGATGCCAATGGGGCCGCAGCGCATGGCCGCGCCGTCGGAGAAGGTGTGGGTACCGTACATGCCGGACTGCGGCGCGTGCATGCCTTTGCGCAGATTGGCCGCGGCATCCATCTCGCTCACGCCGCCCCGGCGCAGCTCATCCTGCACCACCACGTGCCTCCGCCACATGCGCTCCACGTCCTCCGCGGTGAAATCCCCGCCCGCCTCCAGGATGGTTTCCGCCACCATCAGAGCGAATTCGGTGTCGTCCGTGCTCCAGGATTCCCCGGGATGGAAATCCGTGGTAATGCCGTAATCCCGCTGATATTCCGGCTTGCGGGCGGCATCCCCGAAGGAGTCGCCGATGGCCAGGCCGCACAGGGCGCCCCGGGCTTTGTCGCTGAGCAGCGCTTTATCCGCGCGCAGTTGATCCCGTGTCAGCATATCCGATCCTCCTTTTTTACCGGCCTGACTGATCGGCCCGCGGCAGATCAGTCAAGGATATATCGTTCGAGAAAGGCGGCGACGCCGTCTTCCTCGCAGCTTTCCGTCACAAAATCCGCGCCGGCCAGAGTGGCTTCGTCGCTGTTGCGCGTCGCGACGCCGATTCCGCACACGCGGAAAAAACCAAGGTCGCAGTCCTCGTTCCCGAATGCCAGCCCCGTGCCGGGTTCCAGTCCCAGCGCGGCAAAGGCCCTTCGGGTGCCGGTGCCCTTATTGCAGCCGTACGGGGCAAAATTGCACCACCGGGAGCCGATCAGCTGGCTCAGGCTGCACCGTTCCTCCCGGGCAATCTGCCGGGCGGTTTCCTCCGGAAGATCCCAGGCGCAGATATGGTCCATCCGGAGGGAAAAAGGGCCGTGTCCCTCCAGCGGCAGGCAGTTCGCTTCTTCCCGGCCGCGGATGTAGCGGACGCCGTTCTCTGTCTGGCAGCGCAGGCAGTGCGCGCCTTCCGCCCGCCGGAGAATCCGGTTGGCGGTATCCGCGGATATGTACCGGCGGTATACTGTTTTCCCCCGGATCATGATTTGAGCGCCGTAGCTGAGCACGGCGGCGTCAGGGCGCAGTTCCTCCAGATAGGAGACGGCGCTCCGCTCCGCCCGGCCGGTGACGACGGCCAGCAGAATTCCGCGCCGGCGGCAGGCCTCCAGCGCGCGCAGGGCCCGGGACGTCACCTGCTTGCTCCGGGGGAGCAGGGTGCCGTCCAGATCCACCGCCAGCAGGCGGACGGACGAAAAAAGGGTTTTGCTCAATATATGCATACCTCAGCAGGGCTGTTTTGAAAGACCGGGACAGGCAGAAGCCTGTCCCGGCAGTGATCCGCGGAATTACTTGATGACGGTGGCGGCATACGCGGCGACCTTGTCTCCGCCGTAGCTGTTCCAGGTATCCACAAAAGCCTGCCAGTCAGCATCGGTCTTCTCGCCCAGGATGTACTGCGTGGCGAATTCCTTCCACAGTCCTTCGCAGGCGGTCCAGGCGGTGACGAATTCCTCGGGGATGACGAAGTCGTTGTCCGCCTTGCCGAACTTCGCGGTCATCTCGGAGGAGGCGAAGCTGGGCGCCGGCCAGTAGGGAACGCCGGTGGTGATCGCCTGCACGTCGATGCCGCCGAATACATCGGAGTCGAAGATGCGGTAGATGCTGGTCTCAGAGGAGTTGACCAGCAGGTTGTAGGTGCCGTCCTCGTTCAGGGTGTAATCGGTGCCTTCCAGGCCGAACAGGTCGAACTTGCGGCCTTCCTCGCCCAGCATGAAATCCAGCACGTCAAAGGCCAGCTGCGGATTCTTGCAGGTGGTGGAGATTACCCAGCCGCGGTCGAACTTGTTGGAGGTGATCTTGTACTGCTGATCGCCGCTTTCGGAGATCATGGGCGGCAGGATGGTCAGGCTGGCGTCTTCGCCGAAGTTCTGCACGGTGTTGGTCTCATAGTACACGGTGTAGGCGCCGCCCTTCATGGCGATGCCGGCCACCTTGCCGGTGTAGAGGGCGTTTTCCATGCTCTCCCAGTTGTCGGTGGCGAAGTTGGCATGCAGCGCGCCGGACACAAACATCTGGCGCCACCACTGCAGCTCCTTCAGGAAGTTGTCGCTGACACGGCTGTACACATAGGAGCCGTCCTCCTGCTTCAGCCAGGTGGCGGTGATGCCGAAGCCGCTGTCGATGCCGGTGTCGAACAGGTAATCGATCCCCTGGGTGGTCAGCGCGCCTTCGTAGCCCTGGGCCGCCAGTTCATTGAACAGGGTGGCGTAGGCTTCCTGATCCGGCTTGGCCAGGAACGCTTCGTAGCTGGGGCAGGCTTTCAGAGCATCCGTGCGGAACTGCAGCACCTTGTTGACCTGGGACGGCCACATCAGGTAGGGGCAGCTGGCGAACTGGGCCTGCAGGATGGGGTTGGCGTCATAAACCGCTTTGGCGTTTTTGGAGCCGGTCAGCAGATCGGTCAGGTCGACCAGCAGGCCCTGGGAGCCCAGATAGCCGGGATCGATGGCGGTGCCCTGGACGTAAATCAGGTCGTATACTTCATCCTCTTCCCAGGTCAGCAGCATGTTATTGACAAAATCCGGATAGCCGGAGGAAGCCTGAGCGATCCATTCCAGCTTTACGGGAAGGCCGGCTGCGGCAAGCTTTTCATTCAGGGCGGCGATGCCGGGTTCGTAGGGAGTGATGTCGCCGGTGCGTACCAGCACCTTCAGGGTCGTTACTTCTCCCTCGGCCAGGCCGGAGCCTATCAGGCTGAGGGTCAGGATGCACGCCAGTGCAAGGGCCAGGAACTTCTTCATACCAAATCCTCCTCTTTCTTTGTCCGCTGAGAAATGTGATCCGCTTTCCTGCGGGGCGGGCCGGACGCCGCGGACTGCGCCGGGCCTTTCCCGCGCGGACGGGAACAGGATTATTCCTTCACGCCGCCGGCAAGCACGCCGCTGGTGAAGTACTTGAGGATCGTGGGATACAGGCAGAGCAGCGGCAGAATGCTGATGACGATGGTGGCGTTCTGCAGGGCGGACAGGTTCAGATCCCGGAACATGGCGTAAATATCCTTGTTCAGAGCTTCGGAATTGTTGTTGACCACAAACTCCCGCAGATAGCACTGCAGAACGCGTACGCTGCTGTCCGGCAGGAACACGCCGCTGGCGAAGTATTCATTCCATTTGGGAACGATGTAGAACAGCATGATGGTGATGATGGGGACCTTGTTCAGCGGAATGAAGATGCGGAACAGCAGCGTCCAGTCCCCGGCGCCGTCCACCCGGGCGGCTTCCAGGATAGCCGCGGGGGTTTCCTCGAAGAAGCGCATCAGCAGGATCATGTTGTATACGTCGATGCAGCCGTAGAGGATCATGGACATCCGGTTGTTGATCAGCTTGTATCCCCGCATGACCAGGTACCACTGCAGAATCGGGGCGGACAGCACCATCATGGCCAGGAAGAAGCCCATCAGCAGTTTTTTTCCGGGCAGGCCGGGCCGGGTCATGGCGTACGCGCTGGAGCAGGTGAGCACCACGGCCAGTGCCGTGCCGCCCAGGGTGATGATCAGGGAGTTCATGATGGCGGTCCAGATGGAATCGGTGCTCAGAATCACCTGATAGTGCACGAGGGAGAACTTTTCCGGCCAGATCTGGTAGCCGCTCATGTGGCTGACCAGCAGCGGATCGCACAGGGACTTGGCGGTCAGGTTCAGCAGGGGAACCAGGATGATCAGGCAGAGCACCACCATGAACAGGCCGATCAGGATCAGGCCGGGCGTCAGGCGATGCAGCCGGCCGCGGCGGCGGGAGGAAGAAACGGCAGTCATATGTTCGATCCTCCTTTCTCAGCGGTTCGCGCCGGACTGGGTCAGCCGGCGGGAAGCGGTACGGGCAGCCACCACGAACACCAGACCCACGGCGCTCTTGAACAGGCCCGCGGCAGAGGCGAAGGAATAGCTGCCCTGCAGCAGACCGACCCGGTATACGTAGGTATCCAGCACCTCGATGGTATTTTGCACCGCCGTGTTCTGGAACACCAGGATCTGATCCACGCCGGCGTCCATGATGTAGCCGCAGTTGAGAATCAGAATGGTGGCCATGGTAGGCACCAGGGCGGGCAGAATGATGTGCCGGATGATCTGCCAGCGGGACGCGCCGTCCACCGTTGCGGCGTCGTACAGGGTGGTGTCGATGGCCAGGATGGCCGCCAGGTAAATGATGGAATCCCACCCGATGTTCCGCCACAGGGAGGAAGCGCCGATGACGCCGACGATCGTGTCGCTGCGCAGCAGCAGGTTTTTGTATTCCGCCCCGAACAGGTCATAAAGGTTGTTGAGCAGGCCGCCGTACTGCAGGGCGCTGGCCCAGATGCCGTAGATGACCACCCAGCTGAGGAAGTGGGGCAGATAGGACACTACCTGCACGGTTTTGCGGAAAATCTTCTGCTGCACCTCATGCTGCATGATGGCGAACGCTACCGGGAAGAACCAGTTCAGCAGCGTCCGCATCAGGTTGATCATGACCGTGTTGCGGATAATGGTGCCGAAGGTGGGGGAGGAGAAGACCTGCTGGAAGTATTTCCAGCCGGCGAATACGTCCTCGCTCCGGGGCCGGTAGTCATAGAAGGCCAGCTTCATGCCCCACACGGCCCGGCACTTGAAAAGAACGAAGTACAGCACCGTGGGGAGCAGCATCAGGTAAATCACGCGGTATTCCCAGATCCGGCGGCCCAGGGACTTTTTCCGTTTGGGATCCGCCGCCGGTTTTGCCCTGGCAGGCAGAGCGGTCATAACCTCTCATCTCCTTCTGAATCCGGCCGGGCCGATGTCCCGGAATATGCTGCTGGTGAGTTGGAAAAACGATCTGCGCCTGCTTTCCGGACGCTCCGCGGGAAAATGGGAAAAACGCCGTGGAACGGCGGAGTCCGAAAACAAAACGGTTATTTGGATGAGATGATTATATCTTTCCGTGAAACCGCTGTCAAGTTGTGGTATACTCTTTTCGTCCGGCGGCAGACCGGATCGGAAGTATCAAAAGAGAAGGGGATACAGATTCATGAGCATGATCCGGAAGCTGGTGCGGCAGATGCTGGCGGCGCAGGTGCTGTCAGCCCTGACGGTATCGCTGTGCCTGCTGATAGACAATATCATGATCGCACGTTTTCTGGGAGAGGAAGCTATCGCGGCATACGGCCTGGCCAATCCGCTGCTGCTTGTGATCGGCGCGATCGGTTCCCTGCTGGCGGCCGGTGTACAGGTGGTATGCAGCAAAGCGCTGGGCCGCGGCTCCCAGGAAGAGGCCAACGCGGGCTTTTCATCGGCTGTGGGCGTGTCGGCAGTGGTTTCCCTGGTGTTTATGGCGCTGGTGCTGCTGCTCCATCCTTTTCTGGCACGGGTGATGGGGGCGGGATCCGGCGGGACACTGTTCAGCCAGACCAAGGATTATCTGGCGGGGTTCAGCCTTGGCGCGCCGGGTTCCATAGGCGCACTGGCGCTGGTTCCCTTTTTGCAAATGGCCGGACAGAGCAATCTGCTGATCGCGGCGGTGCTGACCATGACGGTGACGGACGTGGCGCTGGATCTGCTGAACGTACTGGTATTTCACGGCGGGATGTTCGGAATGGGCATGGCTTCCGCTGTCAGTTATTACGCGGCGATGGGAATCAGTTGTTTCTATTTCCTGTCAAAGAAGAGTATTTTCCGCTTCTCCCTGAGACAGGTGAGCCTGAAAAAAATCGCGGAGCTGTTCCGCTCCGGTTTTCCGGCCTGTTTCAACATGGGAGCTACGGTGCTGCTGGTGTTCATGATGAACCGTATGCTGGAGAGTATGGAAGGCAGCGGAGCTGTGGCGGCCTTCACGGTCATCATGACTATCGGAAACTCGGCATGCTGCATCACCACGGGGATTGGTGGCGTTTCCCTGACTATGGCGGGAATCCTTTATCAGGAGGAGGACCGGACCGGACTCCGGAATCTGCTGAAGCTGATGTGCCGATGCAGCGTGGTGCTGGGGCTGGGAATGGGAATCGTGATGCTGGCCGGCGCGCCTGTTTTTGCTTCCGTATTTATTCCAGAGGCGGGACGAACCAAAGACCTGGCGATCCTGGGACTTCGCCTGTTCGCTGCGGGGCTGATTCCCTGCTGCCTCAACAGCATGCTGAAGTATTCCTATCAGGCGATGGGGCGCGTGACGCTGACGGAGATGATATCCCTTGCGGCAGGCGCGGTGCTGCCTGCTCTGGCAGCATGGGGCTTCAGCCGCTTCCTGCATACGGAAGGAGCCTGGCTGTTCTTCGCCGTCGGAGAAACGCTGGCGCTGGTACTGATCGGCCTGCTGGTGTGGAAAAAGACCGGGGAGCACCCCTGGCGGAACGGTGCCGCGCTGCTGCTGGACAGGGATTTCGGCGCCCGGCCGGACCAGATGATGGAACTGGAAATCCATACCCTGCCGGAAGCGGCGGAAGCCGCGAAGCGGGTGGAACGCTTCTGTCTGGAACACGGACAGGACGCCCGGGTAAGCAACCATATCGCCCTATGTGTGGAGGAGATGGCGGGGAACACCATTGAGCACGGTTTTGCCCGGGACGGCCGGGAAAACCATCTGGCTGTCCGGATTCAGCACAAAGACGGGCAGTGGACGCTGCGCTTCCGGGACGACTGCAGCGCTTTTGACCCGGTGCACTACATGCCGGAGGAAGGGCAGCAGGCGGTGGGAATCCGCCTGGTGATGGCTATGGCGGAGGAAGCGCATTATACCTATTCCCTGAACCTGAACAACCTGGCTCTGAAGCTGCGAGGGACACCGGCGGAGGAGGAAAAGGCGGAGGTTTCAAATGAGTGAGATTCGTGTGGCGGTGGTATCGGATACCCACGGCTCCCTGAGCCGCTCCGTGGTCCGGGAGCTGGCGGACTGCTCCTGTATCCTGCACGCGGGAGATATCGTGCGGGAGAACATCCTGGACGAGCTGGCCCTGTACGGGCGCCTGTACGCGGTGCAGGGAAACTGCGACCGGTGGATGCCGGGGCTGGAGAACCTTGCCGGAACCCTGCGCTTTGAAATCGGCGGTGTTTCTTTCTTTATGGTGCACGATCCCGAGGACGTGCCCCGGAATCTGGAGGGGGTTGACGTGGTGGTGCACGGGCATACCCACGTGTACCGCGAGGAGCGGATCGGAAAACAGCTGTGGCTGAATCCGGGCAGCTGCGGCAGACCGAGACTCGGATCCACCGCGACCATGGCGAAGCTGACGATCCGTGACGGTCGGGTCGCCGGCGTCAGGAAGATCGAACTGGAATGAAAAGAAAAACCGGCTGCCCCGCGTTTCGCGGGGCAGCCGGCGCTTTTTGAGGAGACAGTTTATCCCCTCAGGCCCTCCGGGCCAGCTCCCCTTGCAACAAGGGGAGCCTTTTACAGGTTGTCGACGGTTTCCTGGCTCAGCATGGCGATACCGTTCTGCTCAAAGATCTGTTCGGCCTTTCTGCCGTCGTCCAGGCGCAGGATCAGGTGCGCGGTTCCCGGTACGGCAGCCCGAAGGAAGGAATACATGTATTCCACGGACAGACCGGATTTCTCGATGACCGCCAGCAGCTCGGAAAGGCCCAGGGGCTGGTCCGGCACGGCGGCGCCGATGACGTGGTTCATTTTGGAAATATAGCCGTTTTCGCGCAGGAGTTTCGACGCGGCTTCCATCTGGCTGCTGTTGATGATCATACGTACGATGCCGAAGCTCTGTGTGTCCGCGATGGACAGGGCCAGCAGGTCAATACCGCCTTTGCCCAGCAATTCCGTCATGGCCCGCAGGGTTCCGGGGTTGTTTTCCAGAAAAACCGATAACTGCTGAATAAACATCCTTCATTCCTCCTGTTTATACTTATTCCCTGACTGATTTGATTCCTGCAAATGAATCAGGCGCCTTTTTATATTATAATATAACATGAATTCCGCAAATTCGGAATCCAGATCCGGCGATGGGGATCATGAAATGCTCCCGCATTCTGCTTACAGCTTCCGGTTGTCGATCACGCGCTTGGCTTTGCCTTCACTGCGGGGCATGGACTTGGGAGCCATCAGGGTCACCTTGGCGCTGACGCCGACGACGGACTTGATCTGATCCGTGATATAGCGGCGTACGTTTTCGATGTGGCCGACGGTATCGGAGAACATCTCCTCGGTCATCTCCACCTGCACTTCCAGCGTGTCGGAATTGTTGACGCGATCCACCACCAGCATATAGTGCGGGGCCACGCCCTGGGCTTTGACCAGTACGGTTTCGATCTGGCTCGGGAACACGTTCACGCCGCGGATGATGAGCATGTCGTCCGTCCGGCCGGCGATCCGGCTCATGCGGGCGGTGGTGCGGCCGCAGGCGCATTTCTGATCCGTCAGGCTGCAGATGTCATGGGTGCGGTAGCGCAGCATGGGCATGCCGGTTTTGGTGATGGTGGTGAACACCAGTTCGCCCTTTTCGCCGTAGGGCAGCTGCTTACCGGTGGCGGGATCGATAATCTCGGCGATCACATGATCCTCGTTGATATGCATACCGTCTTTCTCCAGGCAGTTGAAGGAAACACCGGGGCCGCCGATTTCCGTGAGGCCGTAGATATCGCAGGCGTCGATGCCCAGCAGCTCCTCCAGGTGTACGCGCATGGCCTCGGTCCAGGGCTCCGCGCCGAAGCAGCCGGCCTTCAGCTTCAGGTCTTTACCGGGCACCAGGCCCATTTCCCGGATGGTTTCGCCCAGGTAGGTGGCGTAGGAAGGCGTGCAGCACAGGAGGGTTACTTCCATGTCCTTCATCATCATGATCTGCCGCTGGGTATTGCCGCTGGACATGGGAACCACCATGGCTCCGATCTTATCCGCCCCCTGATAGGCGCCGAACCCGCCGGTGAACAGGCCGAACCCGTAGGCGACCTGCACGATGTCGTCCTTCGTGCATCCGGCTGCGGTCAGGGTGCGGGCCATCATCTCTCCCCATACGTCCACGTCGTTCCGGGTATAGCCGGAGACGATCGGCTTGCCGGTGGTGCCGGAGGAACCGTGAATGCGGACAATTTCGGAGCGGGGAGAGGCCAGCAGGCCGTAGGGATAATAATCCCGCAGGTCGGTTTTCTCCATGAAGGGCAGATACTGCAGATCCTCCACGCTGCGGATGTCCTCGGGCTTCACACCCTGGGCATCCATCCGCGCGCGGTACACGGGAACGTTCTCATACTCCCGCTTTACGGTTTCCGCAAGCCGCGCGCCCTGCAGCGCGTGGAGCTCATCCCGGCTCATGCATTCCCGCTCGGGGTTCCAGATCAGGTGTTTTCTTTCGCTCATGGGATTCCTTCCTTTCGCTTTCAAAAATCAGTGACAGAATCATTTATCAAAAAAAGCGGCCCTCCCATCCGGAAGAACCGCTTTCTTGAACGATGGACATTCAGAAAACCGCTTCTTTCAGATGGGAAAGAGCGTAAAGCTAAAGCCGAAAAACCAAAACACAAGCGCGCTGAAAAAGCGTGCCGAATCCATCCGGAAAGCACGGGCAGAAACCGAGCCGGCTGTGTGATTCATGTGAACCGTACGCGTCATGGCGCTCCCCGTCCTTTCCCTGAAATTGTGACCATTATAGCAATAAAAACCGAAGAGTCAAGATCTCTCCAAGACAAAAACATAATCTGTACAACACACGCCTGCCCGGATGATCCCTGCCGGTTTTATTCCTGCCCGGAGGACCTGTTCAGGCTGAAAAACCGCGGGGGAATATGGCAGTAGCCCCCGGGATTCTTATCCAGGTATTTCTGATGGTATTCCTCAGCCGGGCAGAAGTTTCCCAGAGGCGCCACTTCCACAGCCAGCTTCGCGCCGGCCTTCGCCTCCTCGGCTTCGTATACCCGCCTGATTTCCGGCAGCTGGCCCGGATCCGTATAGTAGATCCCGGTCCGGTACTGGATGCCCGTGTCGTGGCCCTGCCGGTTGACCGACAGGGGGTCAATGACCATGAAGTAATACCCCAGGATCTCCCGGAGGGAAATCAGGGACGGATCGTACGCCACGCGCACGGTTTCCGCGTGCCCGCTGTCGGCGCAGACCTGCTGATAGGTGACCGAGTCCCCCGGGCCGTTGGCATAGCCCGTTTCGGTTTCCAGAATGCCGGGGAACTGATCCAGGAACTTCTGCATGCCCCAGAAGCAGCCGCCGGCCAGATAAATCGTTTGCGTATTCATGCTTTCTTCCTCCGATACCTTATTTACGACAGCTGCCCCGCAGGCGCTTTGTCATAGGCGTTCTGAATGCTGTTCATCCTGGCGTAGCTGCCGCCCAGGGCCATCAGCTCCGCATGGGTGCCGCTTTCGGCGATGCGGCCATCCTCGATCACCAGAATCTGATCGGCGTTGCGGATAGTGGACAGGCGGTGGGCGATGGCGATGATGGTGCGCGTGCCCGCGATGCCCATGACAGCTTTATGGATCTGCGCTTCGGTTTCCGTGTCCACGGAGGCGGTGGCTTCATCCAGAATGATAATGGGGGAGCGGCGCAGGATGGCCCGGGCGATGGCGATACGCTGCTTCTGCCCGCCGGAGAGACGCAGACCGCGTTCTCCCACCTGGGTCTCGTACGCGTCCGGCATGGCCATGATCTCATCGTGGATATTGGCGGCCCGGGCTGCTTCCTGAATCTCCTCCGGAGTCGCTTCCGGCACGGCGTAGCCGATGTTTTCCGCAATCGTGCCGTTAAAGAGGAAAGTGTCCTGCAGCACAGGGGAGATATTCCGCCGAAGACTCTCGATAGTGACGTCGTTCAGATCGTGCCCGTCGATGAGAATGTGCCCGGAGATCGGCTCATAAAAGCGGGAGATCAGCTGGGTCAGGGTGGTTTTGCCCACACCGGTGGGCCCTACCAGCGCCAGCATCCTGCCCGGCGGGCAGGTGAAGGATACGTCCCGCAGCACAGGAAGCCCCTCGCTGTAGGAGAAGCTGACGTGATCGAAGGAAATCTCGCCCCGCACGTTTTCCAGCGTTTCCGCCCCGGGCTTATCCTGGATCTCGCAGGGAGCGTCCAGCACGGACAGCACGCGCTCCGCTCCGGCCATGGACTGCTGAAGGCTCTCCAGCAGGTTTGCCAGGCCGGTGACCGGCCCGTAAAAGAGCCCCAGATACAACAGGAAAGCGACGATATCCTCCACCCGGATGCCCTCCCGGTAGGCCAGCCAGCCGCCGAATGCCACCACCAGCACGGTGCCCAGGGAAGAGATGAACTCCACCGACGGATGGAAAACCGCGCTGACCTTCAGGGCCTGGAGCATGGCGCGGATATGCTCGAAATTCTTCTCGTCCACCCGGCCGGTTTCGTATTCTTCCCGGCCGAAGGACTGGATCTCGTGCAGCCCGGACAGATTGTCCTGCAGCTTTCCGTTCAGCTCGCCCATCTTTTTCTGGGAGATCCGGAAGAATGGCCGGACCTTTTTGGAGAAAATGACGCCGGACCAGAGGATCAGGGGCAGGGGAGTGCAGGTGACCAGCGCCAGCTTCCAGTTGATGGTAAGCAGCACGATCAGCACCCCGAGGAAGGTTACGAGATTGGTGATGGTTTCCGGGATCATATGGGCGTAGAGCAGCTCAAAATCCCGGGTATCGTTGACGATCCGGCTCATCAGATCGCCGGTCTGCTTGTCATGAAAATACCCCAGGTGCATACGCTCCAGCTTGTCATAGGTCCGGGTGCGCAGGTCGCCCACCAGGTACCAGGCAGCTTTGTGAGCCAGGTAGTTGCTGCAGAAGCGGAACAGGATCCGCAGCAGATACAGCCCCACCAGCACCGCGGTGTATGCACCGATGGTGCGCAGGCCGGCGTCATCCACCCCCTGCTCGACGATGCCCGTCATGGCGGAAAGCACTTTCGGCGCGGTCAGGTTCACCGCCGTCAGCGCCAGCGTGGAAAGAATGGCGATGGTGTACAGCGTTCTGTACCGGATGGCTTCGCGGCTGAGCCTCCACAGCGTTTTGATCATAGCGCCTCCTCGGAATCCGCCCGCGGGGCGGGAACGTTCGGGTGTGTGCTTACGGTGCTTTCGGGATCTTGAAGCCGGTCATGACAGCCTGGGCGATATCCCGGCCCAGTTCGTCCGTCACGTCCACATTGTAGACGCAGCTGGTTCTTCCGTCCTTCCGGCAGACGGCCTTGGCGGTCAGCTTTTTCCCGCGGACACCGTTCAGAAAGCTGATGCTGGACTGCTGGGCCACGGTGGGACGATGTGCGTTGGAAGCCGCGGCGGCGAAGGCGAAATCGATCAGCGTCATCATGACGCCGCCCATGACGCCGCCCTCCGCGTTGCGGTGCCGGTCCGTCAGCTCCACGCTGCAGACGGAGCCGCCGGGGATCAACTCCTCCAGAACGATCCCGTTTTCCGTGGCAAACCGGTCCTGGGTGAAAAACGCGCGGGCTTCCTCCAGGGAATGAAATTCAGACATGTCGCTTCCTCCTGACGTACGGCCGGAAATCGCGATTATTATAGCAACAAACGCCGGAGAGTCAATGCAAATTCCGGGTAAAAAACAAATTCTGTGCAGTCCGCCCGGGCGGGATAAAAATCAATTGTACCGGCGGAAAGTTCGTGGTATGATCAGGACAGAAACAGGCCGGCGCGGAACGGGATTCTGCCGGCGCAAAAACAGCCGAAAGGGGAAAACGGAAATGACGTTTTCAGCGGATCCGTCGGGATTTGTGAGCCTTGGGGACGCGGTACCGGACGCGATTCTGGAAATCCGCTACTATTCCACCTGGAATTTTATCGGCGACCGGATTGACGGCTATGAGCAGCCGGCAGCCTTTCTGACACGGGAAGCGGCGGAGGCGCTGCGGGCGGCGGGCGACGAGCTGTTTTCCCGCGGCTTTCGGATCAAAATCTATGACGCTTACAGGCCTCAGCGGGCGGTGGATCATTTCGCGCGCTGGGCAGAGGACGTGAACGACGTCCGCATGAAGGAATACTTCTATCCGGATGTCGACAAAGCCCGGCTGTTCGAGCTGGGCTTTATCGCGAGGCACTCCGGCCACAGCCGCGGGAGCACTGTGGATCTGACGCTGTTTGACGCGCGGACGCAAAAAGAAGCGGACATGGGCGGGGTTTTTGACTTTTTCGGAGAGGTCAGCCATTCGGATTATCAGGGAATTACGCCGGAACAGCGCGCCAACCGCATGCTGCTGCGGCGGACGATGACCGGCTGCGGCTTCCGGCCGCTGGCGGAGGAATGGTGGCATTTTTCGCTGGAAAAGGAGCCGTATCCTGACACATATTTCACGTTTCCCGTGCGGGAGGATATCCTGAAAAAGGAGGAGCCGGCATGAAGAAATACGGGTTCTACGGCTGGGAAACAGCCGATGTGAAGGAGGCTTACGGGCTGACACCGAGGGATATGTACGATCTGCTGTCGGAGCTCTGGTGCGCCGAAACCTGCGCACCGAGGATGCGGAGCGAATGGAGCCCGGAAAACCGCACCTGGGGCCAGTGCTCCGTGACCGCCTTCCTGATCCAGGATCTGTACGGCGGAAAAGTGTACGGCGTGCCGCTGGAGGACGGAAGCGTGCACTGCTTCAACGACGTGGACGGCTGTGTGTTCGACCTGACCAGCGAGCAGTTCGGCGATACGGCGCTGAATTACAGCGGCTGCCCGGAGCAGTTCCGGGAGAATCACTTCGCGAAGGAAGAGAAGAAGAAGCGGTATGAATCCCTGCGGGAGAAGCTGCTGAACCGCCTGCCGGCGCTCCGGGAAGCCTGAGAAACGCGTAAAAAACCGGATTTCCGGTTGAAAAAGGCGAAGGTACGGGAGTATACTGTGGGAGGACGGTTCTGATTGCGAACAGGAAAAGAGGGAGAGCATGAAAACATGCGGAACATATTTTCAGAATGACGCGGAACGCCCGCTGGTATACGGAGAGGTGGAACTGATCAATCCGCCCAGGCAGCGGCTGCGGGGGGAAGCGAAGAAGGACGGCATTGCGGTGAAGCCGGTCATCGTGGGCTTCTGCGGCACGGATTACGAGCTGATGAAAATGGGCCGCCGGGGAGAACTGGCGCCCAAATTTCCCGCCGGGCAGAAGCGGCTGATCAACGGGCACGAAGGCGTGGTCTGGGTGCCGGAACAGAACCGCTTCGCCATCGTACTGATCCGGGGCGGAGACAGCGTGGATCCCACCCGCTATACCGAGGACGAAAGCTATTTCGAGTACGGCTGCGACCAGGCGGACGGCCTGTTCTGCGATACGATGTACGTGAACCCCGACATGCTGCTTGCGATCCCGGACGGATACGCCCGGGACGGAAAGCTGGCCCTGTCCTTTGCCAAAAAAATGGTGTTTCCGGATCCTTATGCCTGCATGCTGTTTCAGCTGGAGCGCATGGAGGATCTGGGAAGCGCCCACTGGTTCCGGCAGACGGCGCGCCGGCGGCAGTGCGACCTGGAAACCGCCCGCGGGATCGCGGCGGACGAGATTTTTGAGCGGACGGTGATTTTCGGCCTGGGAACCACCGGGATGTTCGCCGGGGACGTGATCCGCCAGGCGCATCCGGACGCCCGGATCCTCTTTGTGGGGCGCAGCCCTGAAGAACATTACAAGGTGGCCTTCGCGCGGGAAACCGCGAAGGCGGACTATCTGCGGAACGTGTACGACGATCCGGCGGACTGCAGGAAGGCGATCTGCGGCGCTCTTGGCGGGCGGGCCACCTGCTTCATCGGCGTCAGCGGAACGGAAGCCGAGCACCGGATTGCCTTTGAGCACAGGGCGCTGGGGTGCAACGGCATCTACAACTCTTTCTCCCTGGGCCCGCGGATCAGCTTCGACACCATGCCCTTCGGCTTTGAAAACCATCTGATTTTCGGCTCCATCAATTTCCGGCAGGATCACATGGAGAAGGCCATCGGGATGCTGGCCCGCAGCCGTTATGACGAAATCGTGGAGCTGATCGATCGGGAGGAATTCGCGGCGGATCCCATCGGAGCCTATGAGAACAGAATTTACTGCAAGGGCGCGCCGATGAAAACCGCCGTCATCTGGAACAAAGAGCATATCGACGAGACCCGCTGAGAGGAAAAAAATATGATTGACGCGCACGCGCATCTCTGGGAAAAACAGCAGGGAAAGGTCAACGGCCTTCCGGTGTACGATCTGGGCGGCGGACGGAGCCGGTTCGGCGCGGAAGTGCGGCAGATGCTGCCGCCGTATATGACGGACGGCGTGAACAGCGCGGAGAGACTGCTGGCCAACATGGATTTTGCCCAGGTGGCCGGAGCGGTGATTACCCAGGAATATATCGACGGGAATCAGGATGCGTATCTGCGCCGCGTCCGCCGGGAGAATCCCCTTCGCCTGCGGGTGACCGCGCTGTATGAGGAGAAGCCTCTGCCGGAGAAGCTGGACGGGTTTGACGGCATCAAAATCTGCGGAGGCCGCCTGGCGGACCCGGATCTGACGAAATGCGCCGGCGTGTTCGCCCGCGGGGACCGGGAGGATCTGTTTATCGCCATCGATATGGCGGACGGTGACATCCAGTGCGCCTCCCTGCGGGAAATGGCGGAGCAGTATCCGAACCTGCGCATCGCCGTCGGGCATTTCGGCATGGTGACGGTGCCCGGATGGCAGGAGCAGATCCGGCTGGCCCGGCTGCCGGGCGTGTTCATCGAAAGCGGAGGGATCACCTGGCTGTTCAACAGTGAATTCTATCCCTACCCCTCGGCGGTGCGGGCAATTCTGGAAGCGCGGGATATTTGCGGGATGGAAAAGCTGATGTGGGGATCGGACTATCCCCGTACGATGACGGCGATCACCTACCGAATGAGCTGGGATTTCGCGGAAAGGTCCCCCCTGCTGACCGGGGAGGAGAAGCAGATGTTTTTCCGACTGAACGCCGAGAAGTTTTACCGTTTTCACGATCTGCCGGAGATGCCGTACGTGCATCATATGGCGGAATAGGAGAGCGAGTGAGAGAAGCGTCAGCACAGTGTGCTGTCCGGCGTAAGCCGGAAGCGACTCGAACTCGTTAGCGCGAAAAGGAGCCTGAAGCCCGCCCCAAGGGCTTCAGGCGACTATTGAGCGAACGTGAAGTGGAGAGTTAAGAGCTGAGATAAAAAAATGAACGGAGGGACGGAATGAGCGGCATGGAGGAAAACCGGGCAATCGATCTGAAAAAGGTGCGGATAACGGACACATTCTGGAAGGAAGAACAGGAGCTTGTGCGCCGGGAAGTGATTCCCTACCAGTGGGCAGCGCTGAACGATCGGGTGCCCGGAGCGGCCCCGAGCTTCGCGATCCACAATTTCCGGGCCGCGAAGGCTCTCCGGGAGCGTTCCAGCGAGCCGGGCTTTCAGGCACCGGTGTTTACGGAGGCGCCCTTTGAGGTGCTGCCGGAGGATCCGGAGCATCCGGATCCGGACCGGTTTTACGGCTTCCTGTTTCAGGATTCCGATCTCTACAAGTGGATCGAGGCCGTAGCCTATTCCCTGACACGGCATCCCGACGCGGCGCTGCAGGCCACCGCGGACGCGGCGATTCATCTGGTTGCCGGCGCCCAGGCGGAGGACGGGTACCTGGATACCTATTACATTCTGAACGGCCGTAACAAAACGTTCACGAATCTGCGGGACAACCATGAGCTGTACTGCTTCGGACATCTGACAGAGGCGGCCGTGGCTTACCGTCAGGCGACGGGAAACGCGGAACTCCTGGAGGTGGCGGAGCGCTACGCCGCTTATATCGGACAGCACATCGGTCCGGAGGAGGGAAAGAAACACGGCTATCCCGGCCATGAAATCGCGGAAATGGCGCTGGTCCGGCTGTACGAGGAAACCGGACGGGAGGATTACCTGAACCTGAGCCGGTACTTCATCGATGAGCGCGGACAGGAGCCGAACTGGTTTGATCAGGAGGGACATCCCCGGCCGGGTTATGAAAAACCGGAGGAGCCGAATTCCTACTATCAGGCTCACAAACCGGTGCGGGAGCAGGACGAAGCCAAAGGGCACGCGGTGCGGGCCATGTATCTGTACAGCGGCATGGCGGATATCGCGCGCCTGACGGAGGATGAAACCCTGAAGGAAGCCTGCAGAAAGCTCTTCCGCAGCACGACGCGGGAGAAAATGTACGTTACCGGCGGGGTCGGCTCCACCCGGATCGGGGAAGCTTTCACCTTTCCTTTTGACCTGCCGAACGATCTGGCGTATACGGAGTCCTGCGCGGCGATCGGCCTGTGCTTTTTCGCCAGAAGAATGCTGCAGATGGAGCCGAAGAGCGAATACGCGGACGCCATGGAGCGGGCGTTGTACAACGGCGTGCTGAGCGGGATCGCGCTGGACGGAAAAAGCTTCTTCTACGTCAATCCGCTGGAAGTCTGGCCGGAGGCGAACCACCGGGACGCCCGGAAGATCCACGCGAAAACCGTGCGCCAGAAGTGGTTCGGCTGCGCCTGCTGCCCGCCCAATATCGCGCGCCTGCTGGAATCGCTCGGCGCCTACGCGTATACCGAAAGCGGGGATACGCTTTATACCCATCTGTACATGAGCTCGGAAGCGGTTAAGACCGTGGGGACGCGGGAAGTGCGCGTACAAACCGCTGTGGACCGGGAGGACCCGTCGAAATGGTCCGTTCGGTTCCGCGTGGCGGCAAAAGGCGCGGACTTCGCCCTGGCGCTGCGTATTCCCGGCTGGTGCGGGGGATACCGACTGGAAGGGGCGGAAGCTGCGGAGATCTCGGAGAAGGACGGATATCTGACGATCCGGAAAACCTGGCAGGAAGAAAACGAAATCCTGCTGGAGCTGACCAGCCCGGTGCGCTTTCTGCGCGCGGACACCCGCGTGCGGGAAAACAGCGGTAAGATCGCCGTGACGCACGGCCCCTGGGTCTACTGCCTGGAAGAAAAGGACAACGGAAAAGCGCTGAATCTGGTTTCGGTTCCGCAGGGAATCCGGTCGTCGGACGTTTCCTTCACGCGGGGAGAAATAGCAGGGCGGCAGGCTGAAATCCTCCTGGTTCCCGGACAGCGCGAGCCGGAAGTGACGGACCGGGGCCTGTATTTTGACGCCGGAGAGACGGAGACGGAAACCGCGCCTGTGACGCTGCGCATGATTCCCTATTTCATGTGGGCCAATCGGGGAGAAAACGAAATGCAGGTATGGATCCGGCGGCGGTAAGCCGCGCCGGGGCGGGGGCAAACGTTACTGTTCACGGGGTAGGCGAACCATAAACAGATAAATATCCATTGGAACAG
>CAMKJS010000001.1 GCA_946413245.1 uncultured Clostridia bacterium | reverse complement strand
TCTACGATCCGGGATAGTTGCAAAATGCCATGTCCACTTTCCGGGGTATAGTTTACAATGTGGCATTACACAGAAAAGAACAGCATCATCAGGCAAAGACAGAACGCAATCCCCTTTTTCCCGTTTCTCATGCTTCTCACAATCCCTTTTATATCGGATTTCGGCTGTCCGCCGCGGTCGTTGCTGCGTCCATCATACCACATTTTCAGGCGCAAAAAAAGCCCGGGCAACATGCGGGGGTTGTCCCGCGCCGCTGCCCGGACAGGCAATAACGGATCGTTTTACAGGGTATACGTGACGGTGCCGGGTTCCTGAAGGCGTTCGCTCCCGTCCGGCAGGCGGACCATGGCTGTGCAGTTCGCCGGAACGGTGACGGTGAAAACCGTGCGGCCGTCCTGCTTCTCCCAGCCGCTTTCGATACGGCCGTAGACGCTGTCGTAGCCGGCTTTGGCATGGGTCAGATGTCCGCCGGGCCGCGGGGCGACGGCGAAGCGGTTCTCCCCGTCCACCCGGATGCCGCAGCAGGTATCGAAGAGCCATTCGCAGGCGGCGCCCTTGGAATAATGATTCAGGCTGGCGATGCCGCTCTGGGCCTTCGGTCCCTCCCAGGCTTCCCAGATGGTGACGGCGCCGTTCTTCGGCATGGACAGCCAGCCGGGGATCTCCTCGTTTTCCAGCAGGCGGTAGGCGCATTCGATATCCAGATCCGCCAGGACATAGAGGATCATCGGGGTGGAGAGGAAGCCGGTTCCCAGGCGCCAGCCGTAGTTGTCCAGGGCCTTGATCAGACGCTTTTTCGCGAAGGCGGTCTGCTCCTCATTCAGCAGGTTCATATACAGGGGACGGACCAGCTTGGCCTGGCGGTCCGTATCCAGGGAGAACTTCTCCGTGGATACCATTTCCTGATAGGCTTTCTTCGCTCCCTCAGAATACTCCCTCAGCAGGGGAACAGGTTCCGTTTTCCCCAGGAGGACGCAGATGTCCGCCATGACACCCAGCACCCAGGCGGTATAGGCGGTAGACTCCTCGGGGTGCGGCTCCACGAAGTCCGTCCAGACAAAGGCCTTCACGTCGTTGGGTTCCGCCCACTCGCCATAGGACTGGCCCACGTTGACCGCGTATTTCCGGTTCGCCCGGGAGATGCCCAGGGGCTTTGAGCGCAGGTCTCCCCGCCTGCCGCAGCGGGAGATCATGAACTTCGCGTAGCGCAGCATGTTCTCATAGTTGTCTTCCAGGACCCGGCGGTCACCGTACTTTTGCCAGAAGCGCCAGGGCATCAGGATGCCCACGTCCGCCCAGCCCACGGAGCCGTTCATGGTGTTCATGAACCAGTCTTCGTTGGCGAAGGGCGCGATCTGGGGCAGCTTGCCGTTCTTCCACTGCCGGTCGAACACGTCCCGCAGGTGCTTGCGGGCAAAGGCCGCGTAATCCGCCAGATAGCTGGCGGTGTTGAAGAACACCTGGCTGTCTCCGGTCCAGCCCATCCGCTCCCGGGTGGGACAGTCAGAGGGAATGTCGGTGGAGTTGGACTTCAGGGACCATTCCGTGGCGGCGTAGAACTGATTCAGCAGCGGGTTGGAGCAGGAGAAGGAGGAGGTGAACGGAAAATCCGAGTACAGCGCGATCTGGGTGAAGTCCTCCGGCTCAAAGGGGATGTCCGTCTCGATCTGGGCGTACTGAAAACCGCCGTAGAAGAACTTCGGCCTGTATTCGTTAACGCCTTCTTTGCAGGTGTAGGTGAACTCCTGCAGCGGGGAGGCCTTCCCCTTCAGCACGCACTGGATGTTTTTCTGGGTAAACTCTCCCGCCTCGTCCAGCATCTCGCCCAGGCGGATATGAATCTGCTGCCCCTTCTTCGCGGTCAGCCGGAAGACCAGATATCCGCACAGGTTCTGGGGGAACTTCAAGACGGTCTTTCCGGAAGGCGTCGTGATGGTTTCTACGGGTCTGAAGCGCTCGTGCTCGGTCACGAACACGTTGTCGGAAGCGGTCAGGGGCACACTGAAAGCGCTGACCTTTGCCTTGCCGGCATAGGAGGGCGTCCGGTCCGCTTCCACGATTTCGCCGTCCTCGTTGTCCGCGAAACGGATGGGACCGTCGTCCGACCACTGCCAGCTGTCGTCCGTGACGACGCGCTGCGTTTTTCCGTGCCGGTCCGTGATCTCCAGCTGGGCGATCAGGCGGGTGACGGTGCCGTAGGTGCAGGTACGTCCCTTGGCGCCGCTGGAGCCGCGGTACCAGCCGTCCGCCAGCTCCGCGGTGAGGGCGTTCTCCCCTTCCCGGATCAGGTCCGTCACGTCGTAGGCCTGATACTGAATCCGCTTATGATAATCCGTGGAGCCGGGGGCCAGGATGAAATTCCCGACCCGCTCCCCGTTGATCCGGGCTTCATATTCCCCGCAGGCGGAAATGTACAGTCGGGCCTTTTCCACGCTGTTCGCGGTGAAGGTCTTCCGGAAGCAGTCCACGGGATAGCGTTCGGATTTCTTCGGCGTGTAATCGCCGGTGATCCACCGGGCTTCCCAGTCCGAGATGCCCGTCTCCAGGAAAGCTTCGCTCCATTCCCCGGGCTGATCCTTCTCATCCCAGAGGCGGATCTTCCAGTTCACCCGTTCCCGGTCGGAAAGAGGCTCCGGATAATCCGCGTGCATGGAGGAGGAGACGACCTTGCCGCTGTCCCATTTCTCCGTCACGATCTGATACGCGGTCTGCCGTTTTCCGGGCCCGCCGCAGACCCACATCAGGCGGGGACGCCGCGCGCCGATTCCGATCGGGTTCACCAGGTATTCCGTACGCAGATTAATCGCTTTCATGCTTTTCCTCCGTTCAGCTTCTTCGCCATCCGCAGCACCCGGGTGCCGTTGACCGCCAGCTGCCGGCGGGTCACGGTGCCGTTCTTCAGTCCTTCCAGCAGGGCTTTCAGGTCCTCCGGCGCTCCGGGCATGACCAGATCCCCTCCGGCCGCGGCGATCCTTGCCGCGTCCGGCACGGGATACTTCTTCTTTCCGGAATTCAGCGCGGCCACAAGCCAGTCGGTCATCACGATCCCCCGGAAGCCGAACTCGGCCCGCAGGATCTCCTCCGTCAGGTCGCGCCGCTCGGAGGTATGGACGCCGTTCAGTAGGTTGTAGGAGGTCATCACGGCATGGGGCTGGCTTTCGCGCACGGCGATTTCAAACCCCCGCAGGTAGATCTCCCGCATCGCGCGCTCGCTGACGGCGCTGTTGCTGCCGTACCGGTTCGTTTCCTGGTTGTTGGCGGCGTAGTGCTTGACCGTGGTTCCGCTGTGGGGATGCTTCTGCACCCCGCGGGTCACGGCCGCCGCGATGCGCCCGGAAATCAACGGATCCTCGGAATAATACTCATAGTTCCGCCCGCAGCGGATATCCCGGTGGATGTTGAGGGCCGGCGCCAGCCAGAGGTGCACGCCGAAGCGCTCCATCTCGTCCCCCACCAGATCGCCGCACTGCTCCGCGAAATCCGGGTTCCAACTCTGCGCGATGGCGGTACCGATGGGGATCGCAGTGCAGTTCTGCTCAAAGATTTCCCCTGCCGCCTTCTGTTTGCCGGGAAAGAGCTTTCCCCAGAGCAGCACCGGGGTCGGCATCAGCTCCATCACGCTCTCGGGCATATCGCTGCCGATGCCGTGGACGCCGTTTTCATCCCGGGTATACTGCCGGCTCAGGCGAAGGCCCGCGGGGCCGTCCGCCATGATCAGGGCCGGAATGTCCTTCAGACAGTTGGCGGTCTCTCCCGCGGAGCCGGCGACTGTCTGACCCGCCGCGCCGATGACGCTCCCGGAGCCTTTCCGATTAAAGGCTCCGATATTCAGGAGGCAAAGCTCCTCGTCGCTCAGGGCTTCCACCGCGGGATCCACGTCTTCGGCGGGGGTGTAGTCCACGGTTTCCGCCGCAAGCGCGGAAGCGCGCACCGGAAGGACCGGAAGGCCGCCGGTCTCCTCCCGGGGCCGCGGTTCCGGCTTCCAGTCCGGGCTGTCCGGACTGCCGAGGCAGTTCTTTACCTGCTTGACGACGGCTTCCCCGTCCAGGCGGACGACGGCGACGGCCTTCGTATCCCGGCTGGAGGTGCCGGCCCGCAGGATATAGTCCCCGGGTTCCAGGATCCAGGCCGCCCGCTCCGGGTCGTAGGAGGCCAGGTCCCGCAGGCTGAAGGCCAGGTCCATGGTCTGCTCCCCGCCCGGTTCCAGCGCGTCCGTTTTCGCGAAGGCGGCCAGGACCTGATAGGGCTTGTCCAGCTTTCCCGCAGTCTCAATCGTCGCGGCTCCGCACTGCGGAGACCGCTCGTTTCGGCTGACCTCAGAATCGACGATATTTCCGCCACTGGCGGTCGTCGATTCTTCGCCCGGCGGCGGGGAGACGTACAGCTGCGCCACCTCTTTGCCGGCGCGGTTCCCGGTGTTTTTCACCGCAACGCGGAGGCTGATCCGGCCTCCTTCTTCGGCAGCGGCTTCGCCGGCGCGGAGTTCAAACCGCGTGTAGCCCAGCCCGAAGCCGAAGGGAAACAGGGGCTGTTTTCCCACGGTGTCAAACCAGCGGTAGCCCACATAGATCCCCTCGGTATAGCGGGTATCGAAGCGGTCCCCGAACTCCCCGACGGACGGATGGTCCTGCCAGGCGAACCAGGTGGAGGCCAGCTTTCCGGAGGGGAAGCTTTTGCCCAGCATCACGTCCGCGAGAATATGGCCGGTTTCCCCGCCTAGCTGGCTGAGCAGCAGGATGTTCCGGACCTCCGGGATCGGGGAAAGGTCGATGACCCCGCCCACGTTCAGAACCAGCAGGAACTTTTCGTATTTCCGGTTGAGAGCCAGGATATCCCTTTTCTCGGTCTCCGTCAGCAGGATATCGCCGGGAACCGGCTTCCGGTCCGAGCCCTCGCCGGAGATCCGCGCCAGGACGTAGACGGCGGCGGCGCCGGCGGCGTCCGGGGGAAGCTCGTATTCGGGCTCCGGCATCACGGCGCCGAGGCTGTCCAGAATCGCCAGGGTCCCCCGCTTCAGGGCCGAGCGCTTCAGATCCCGGATAAAGCGCTTCTTGGATTCCGCGTAGATTTCCCCGTAGCGGTCCAGCCAGGACTTCGTGGTGATCCGGAAGCCGGCGGCCTCCAGCCCGTCCTCCGCGGTGACAAAAGCGCGGCAATTGACCTCGCCCGATCCGGTTCCGCCCTTCACGGTGCGGCGGGCTCCGCTGCCGTAGAGGGCCAGCTCGCAGGGGGCGTCCAGGGGGAAGGCGCCGTCGGACCGGAGCAGCACCGTGCATTCCGCCCCGGAGCGCCGCAGGATTTTACTGTGGATCCGTTCGTATTCGCTCATGCTTTTTCCCCTTCTCCGCGTTATACGCCGGCTTTTTCGTGGCGCGCCCTGATCTCCGCCTGCTCCTTCGGCAGATGCTTCTCCACCGTCAGGAAGAACAGCAGGACGAAGGCGACGATACTGGTGAACACCTCCAGCCCGACAAAGGCAAAGGAGATGACCCAGTTTACATTGGCCGACTGCTGCATGGCCACCGTCAGCACGCCGTCCGCGGCGGGCTTCAGGCTTTCCAGCGCTGCCTGCGCCGTCCAGCCGTTCGCGGCGATGACGGATGCGGCCTCGGAAACGCTTCCCGCCGTGATGGGAGCCAGATAGCCCGCGCCGTGGAGCAGCCCGTTGAATACGCCGGTCATGATTCCCACCATGGCCACCGCGATGATGTTGTAGATGGACATGGCCGTACCGTCCATGCGAAGGTCCGATTTCCATTCCATGTGGTCCAGGCAGTCCGCGAACAGGGCCATGAAGACATACGATCCGGGAAGCCCGCCCATGTTCTTGATGAACTGGCCGATCAGCACGATAACCATGTCGGTCGGGAAAAGCCAGCAGATCAGGGAGCCGACGGAGATCAGGGTACAGCCCACCATGGTCACCTTTCGCTTGCCGAACTTTTTGGCCAGCGGCCAGACCGCGAAGATACCGATGCCCATCGGGATGCCGCCGATCACGGAAACGAGCGTCTGGGTCACCCCGTCGTTGTAGGTGCCCAGAACGTAGTTGCAGTAATAGACCAGCCCCAGGTTCTTGATGGTCGTCCCGATGGTCGTGACCAGGAAATAGCCGTAGATCAGCAGCATGTACTTATCCGTGAACAGGGACTTCATCTGTTCAAGGAAGGGGCGCTTCTCCTGCTCGCCGGCGGAGGCGACCTCCTCGGTGATCCGCTCCTTGGTGAAATAATACTCGAGCAGGGTCAGCGGCAGCGCCAGGATCGAAAGGACTGACATCAGGAAGATCCACTTGGACTTGTCCGCGCCGATGGCCGGCATGATCAGCATCGGGAAAATGAGGGCCACCAGAATGCCGCTCATCATGATGGCGGTGATCTGGTTGAACACACTCAGGCTTCCGCGGGCGGTGCTGTCCCGGGTGGACAGGGGCACCATCAGGCCGTGGCTCATGTTGAAGATGGTGTACGCGAAGGAATAGAACAGGTTGTAGGAAACCATGACCCAGATCACCTTCACCAGGTCGTCCGCGTTCGGAACCGTGAAGAGCAGGATGCCGGTAACCGGAAGCAGGAAGGCCGAAAGCAGCAGCCAGGGACGGGCCTTGCCCTGCTTCGTCTTCGTCCGGTCGATGATCTGCCCCATGATGATGTTCGTGATCGCGTCAATGATCTTCGAGATAATCGGGAAGATGGCCAGGAACAGGCCGTTCCACAGCGGCGTCAGGTTCAGAACGTCGGTGTAGAACACGTTCAGATATGTCGCCAGGACGGCGTTGAGCAGCAGCGCCCCCGCCGGGCCCAGCAGATAGCCCAGCCACTTTTCGGATCTGGTGACAGTATCGTTTTTTACACGGCTGTTAAAAATCGGAGCGGAAAGCTTTTCCATCGGGAAGACTCCTTTCGGGAGATTTTTTCACCTTCTGACGGAATTATACCAGACCTGTGTGCAGTTGTATGGCAGATTTGTTGCATATATAATAAAATTGTTGCGCCAAAGGGATTCAGGGAGCGATCCCGAGCCGCAGAAGCATCTCCTTCATCTTCGCTGTCTCCGGTATTTTCCCCCGGCGACCAGGAAATCGATCAGGAAATCCGTCCGGATATTCTCCGGAATCCGGTCGACGAGCGGTTTCGCCTGCAGACCGGCGGGAAGCTCCCCGAAGTATTTACGGAGCACCTCGTCGAAAAAGGCCGTGCGGGTGAAGGCGCCGGCAGGATATGAGAGCTCCCGGATGTTCCCGAAATCCCGGTACACCTCCGCGAGCTTTTCAATTTCCGGCAAACTGTTTCAGGAAAGCCCGGGTCTGCGTTCCATGTTTTGCGGAAGAAATGCTTGACAGCTGTCGGAAAGCCCGGTATCCTTTAGATGGAAAGCCTTGTACATCAACCGCCTCAGAGGCGAACGCCCCGGAGGTTCATACTGTGTCCCGGAGAGGGAAAGAATGTCCATCCTCCTTCGGGGCTGCCTGAAGGAGGGGTTTTCATGAAGAAATGGATTGGTTTGCTCCTGACGATGGTATTTCTGTTCAGCGCTGCCTGCGCGCTGGCGGACGATCCCCGTACGCCGATCTCGCAGGTGACCGCCACAGCGGATAATCTTGACGATATTCTGGTATACGGCGGCCCGTTGATTTCTCCGGATATCGTATCGGACGACGGGATTACGATTTTCAGCATTGCTCTGTATGATGAATACAGCTATTACTGGTATATATACCAGGACAGAGAATGGGTACAATGCGACAGAGAGGCGAACTTTGAAGCCGGAACCTATCGTTTTGAGTGTCAGGTACGCATTGAGGAGCCATATGTATCTGATTACCGGCTGGCTGCGCCGTTAACGGTTACTGTTAACGGTGTGAAATGGGACGTGCGGGAAGACGGAAACCAGCCATATGTATTTGACACCTACTGCTTCGAGTGGATTTATTCCCCCAGTTTTACCATTACCGAGCCCCCGGTCGCGCCGACCACCCCGGCGCCGGTGACCCCTGCTCCCACTACGCCGCATCCGGAAGTGACCACCGCGACGCCGGTTAAGATTACGCCGACACCGACACCTATCACCCCCGCACCGACCACGCCGACGCCGGTTAAGACCACGCCGACACCGGTCACGCCCGCGCCGACCACACCGACACCGGTTAAGACCACGCCGACGCCGATTACACCCGCACCGACCACGCCCACACCGATCACGCCCGCGCCGACAGCGCCTGCACCGACAACGCCGACGCCAATCACACCCGCCCCGACAACGCCCGGGCCGACCAAGCCAACTTCGGAAATCATTACAGCCTCCGGCGGCGTATATCGCGTGGATTACACCACGAAGACCGCCACCTTCCTGCGGGCAGCGAAGAAGAACACGGCCACGGTACGGATTCTTGGCTCCGTAGCCGTAAAGAAGAAGCTCTATCCGGTAACCGCTGTCGCGGACAACGCCTGCAAGGGCATGAGCAAGCTGACGGCCGTCTCCGTCGGCGCGAATGTGAAAGTCATCGGAAGCAACGCATTCGCAAACTGCCTGAAACTGAAAGCGGTCAGCGGCGGCGCCGGCGTCGTGATCGTCGGCAACAGCGCCTTCGACGGCTGCAGAAGCCTGACGAATCTTGCCACCTTCAAAAAGGCTACGAAAATCGGCGCGGCGGCTTTCCGGAAAACCGGGCTGCAGAAGTTCATCCTGGGCCCGAAGCTGAAGACCGTCGGAAAATACGCCTTCGCGAACTGCCCGAATCTTGCCAGGCTCGAGGGCGGTAAGAGCCTGATCACCATCCAGGCCGGCGCCTTCTCCGGCTGCACGAAGCTGAGCAAGGTGCCGAACCTCGCCAGCCTGCAGACCATCGGCGCCATTGCCTTCAAGGGCTGCACGGCCCTGCCGAAGATCACCCTGTGCAGCAAGGTGAAGAACATTCAGCAGAACGCCTTCTACGGCTGCTCGAGGCTGCAGAACATCACGATTCAGACGAAGCTGCTGACGGACAAGAGCGTCGGCGCGAACGCCTTCAAAAACATCGACAAAATGCCCACTGTCCGCTGCCCGAAGGGCATGGTGAACAAATATAAGAAGCTTCTCCTCAAGAAGGGCATGCCGAAGAATGCCATCTTCAAGTAAGGCGAAACGACGACAGCATCAGTATCATTCCGGCGGGGTGGAAATCCACCCCGCCGGTTTTCATATGGACTGATGATATCCCCTGAAGAAATTGAACTTGACAGCGATCCGGAAGCCCGGTATCCTTTATTCGGAAAGCCTTGTACATCATTTGCCTCAGAGGCGGATGCCTCCGGGGCCCATACTGTGCCCCGGAGAGGAAACGAATGCTCACCCTCCTTCGGGGCTGCCTGAAGGAGGGTTTTTGATGAAGAAATGGATCGGTTTGCTCCTTTCGCTGGTTTTTCTGTTCAACGCGGTCTTTGCCCTGGCGGATCCTGAGGATTCCCGCACGCCGGTAACCCTTGTGATCGCCACATCCAGCGATATCGATTCCATTCCGGTGTACGGCGGACCCATGGATCCTCCGCAGATTACCTCGGATGACGGCATCGCCGTTTTCTCCATTCCTCAGTATAGCATGTACAGCTATGACTGGGAAAAATATACGGACGGAGAATGGGCGCCCGCTTCCGGCTCCGTGTTCAGCGACGGCGTCTATCGCTTTGCGTGCCAGGTACGGATTGACGGTGAATACGGCCTGACTTACCGGCTGGCGCCGACACTGAAGGTAAAAATCAACAATATCGAATGGACCGTAGCCGGCGGCGGAGAAAACCCTGTTGTCGGAGACACCTTCTCCTATGAGTACATTTGTTCTCCGTCCTATACGATTGTCGAACCGCCGGCCGCGCCGCTGGCTTTCGACGACGATCCGGACTACGATATTCCCCTCAGCCACGTCGGAACCGCCATTACCAGCTTTTCTGTCGCCGGGTCTGCCATGGGCGGCAAGCAGCCCTACACCTTCAGTAAGACCTCCGGCCCTGCCTGGATTACCGTGTCTTCTGCCGGAGAAATATCCGGAACGCCGACCACGCCCGGCGCCAATGAAACGCTCGTCGTCCGCGTGACTGACAGCGAGGCGAATTACGAGGAAATCGAAATCGCCGTAGGGACGACTGCTGTTGATCCGGCCAGCCGGACAGACGTCACGTCGGTGATCGCCACCTCTGATATTGCCGATATCCCCGCGTTTGGCGCGGAAATGGCCTGCCCGGTTATCACGTCTTCAGACGGAATCGCCACCTTCACCACTTCGGGCAACAGCAGCACCAGCTGGGCATGGGCGAAAAAGAACGGCACCGAATGGGAAGATGTTTCCGGCACTTTCTCCGAGGGAACGTATCGCTTTTCGTGCCAGATTCGCATTGACGGCGAAAACGGTCTGGTGTATAAGCTGGCCGCGCCGCTGACTGTAAAAGTGGACGGCGTCAGCTGGATCGTATCCGGCGGCGGCTCCGCTCCGAGTGTGTATGACACTTTTTCCTATGACTGGGTCACTTCCCAGGAATTCACAATCGTAAACGAAACACCGCAAATCGATATCTCCGCCGCGACGGTCACCGGAATCGAAGATCAGGTTTATACCGCGCATCCGCTGACACCCGTCCCGGTGGTCACACTGGGCGGCGTCACGCTGACCAAGGATGTTGACTATACCGTATCCTACAGCAACAACACAAACATCGGAACAGCCACCGTGGTCATCACCGGGATCGGCAGCTATGCCGGTTCCATTACGCTGACCTTCCAGATTCTGTCCCCGGCCGCTACGACGCCGGCTCCGACCACACCCGCGCCGACGACGCCCACCCCAGTCACACCCGCACCGACGACGCCGGCTCCGATCACCCCCGCGCCGACGACGCCCACCCCAATCACCCCCGCACCGACGACGCCCACCCCGATCACCCCCGCGCCGACGACGCCGGCTCCGATCACCCCCGCACCGACGACGCCGGCTCCGATCACCCCCGCACCGACGACGCCGGCTCCGACAACGCCGACGCCCATTGAGCCGGAACCGGAAGAGATTACCGCAACCGGCGGTGTGTATCTCGTGAACTATACCGCGAAGACCGCCACCTTCCTGCGGGCAGCAAAGAAGAACACGGCCAAGCTGCGGATTCTGGGCTCCGTTACTGTGAAAAAGAAGCTCTATCCGGTAACCGCTGTCGCGGATAACGCCTGCAAGGGCATGAGCAAGCTGACGGAGGTCTTTGTCGGCGCCAATGTAAAAGCCATCGGTAAAAACGCCTTCGCAAGCTGCCCGAAGCTGAAAACCGTCAAGGGCTGCGCCAACGTCGTGTCCATCGGAGACAGCGCTTTCGACGGCTGCAAGAGTCTGACGGCCCTGGCGACCTTCCAGAAGGCGACGAAGATCGGTGCCGCTGCTTTCCGCGGCACCGGACTGAAAAAGCTCACCTTGGGTGTCAAACTGAAGACCGTCGGAAAGAACGCCTTTGCGAACTGCGCGAGCCTTGCAAAGATCGAAGGCGGCAAGAGCCTGATCACCATCCAGGCCGGCGCTTTCTCCGGCTGCGTGAAGCTGACCAAGGTACCGAACCTGGCAAAACTCCAGACGATCGGAGACAGCGCCTTCAAGGACTGCAAGGCCCTGCCGAAGATTACCCTTTGCGCGAAGGTGAAGAATATTGGGAAGAATGCTTTCCAGGGGTGTCAGAAGCTGCAGAACATCACCCTGCAGACGAAGCTGCTGACAGACAAGACCGTCGGCGCGAACGCCTTCAAGGGCATCCACAGCAAGCCCACCGTCCGCTGCCCGAAGGGCATGGCGAACAAATATAAGAAGCTTCTCCTCAAGAAGGGCATGCCGAAAAAAGCCATCTTCAAGTAAGGCAAAACGACAACAGCATCATTCCGGCGGGGTGGAAATCCACCCCGCCGGTCTTCATACTCTTGATCATAGATTGCTTTTATCCAATCCGCCATCGGCTTTTCCCGGGTAATCACCGGGCGTGGATGTCTTTTCCTGCAGCACCATGCCAGGATCATATGACCGCGGAAAGCGTTTTCGTCTGTGCGTACAGCACACCGTCCCTGATCGTCAGCATTCTTTTTTCTCCTCTTTTTCATGCAGTGTTGTTTTCAGGTCTTCATAGGCTTCCGTGATCCATCGGTGCGGCATCAGCAGAAGGTTGTGATCGAACTGATACCGGAGATAGAAGAGACACGCGTCGTCCAGGGATTCCGCCGCCAGTTGCCTCAGGGTATCGTAATACGGCGGTCTTCCCTCCTGATCCCAGGAAATCTTGTCCGCGATAAACACGACTTTATCATAGAGGCCGGCGTTCTTCTTCAGGGTCGTGTGGCATGCCACAGCGCTCAGAATATCGGGATCCGTAATGCCGAACCGCTCCGCGGCCATGATTTCCGAGATTCGCTGGTGCAGAAGAAAGTGATATTTTTCCTCTGCGGGATCGATCGTCATGTTTCGCTCCTTCGCGATCCCGTACATCCTCTGCGGGGAATAAACAGCGCTGATGTCGTGCAGCAGCGCGGCCAGCCTGGCCTTTTCCGCGTCCAGATGATGCCGTTCCGCCAGCCATACGGCGGTTTCCGCCACTTCTTCCGCGTGTTTCAGCGTTTTCTCCTTATGGCTGTCCAGATAGGTTTTCCGGATGGCCGCAGCGATATCGTACCCGCTCATGAAAAGCCGGCGCCCTCTTTCCCGTTCCGGTCCGTTTCCTGTCAATGCTTTTTCTTCTCCACGATTTCTTCATAGAGATCCAGGCCGAAGCTGGTCATCTCCGGTACGTGCGGGATCATCCGGAAGGTGCGGACCCCCGCCGGCGTCCGTTCCGCCGACAGGAACTCCGTGCCGGATTCCGGGTTATTCTTCATCTCTTCATGCATACGCCTCGCGAAGGAGAGCAGGTGGGTGACCATCAGAATCTTCACCCCAGCCTCGGTCAGCGCCCGGACGATGTCATACGCGATGACGGAGCCTTCCTTTTCCGTGGTCGTCGCGAAGGATTCGTTCAGGAGAAGCAGGGATCCGTCCCCAATCTGCTCCACAATCCGGCTCATGCGGCTCAGCTCCTCATCCAGGCGTCCGCTGTTCATGGAGCTGTCTTCCCGCCTGGTAAAATGCACAAAGATCCGGGGAAAAATGCCGCTCCGGAACGCCTGCGCCGCCACCGGCAGCCCGCACTGCATCATCACCTGCGCGATACCGATGCTCCGCAGGAAGGTGGATTTCCCGCCCTGGTTGGCGCCTGTCACGATCAGCAGATCCTTCCCGTCCAGGGAGCAGGTGTTCCCGATCACATTCATGCGGCGCTGCACACCCATCGCGCATTCCCGCAGTTCCCGGAACTCCAGCTTCCGCCGGTCCGGCAGCGCCTCTGGAAAGCAGATATCCATTCCGTACAGTCTGATATGCTCCGTCAGCTGAACGGCCCCCAGATAAAACGCGGTCTGTCGCTTCAGCTGATCGAAGAACGTGCGGAATTCTTCTCCCATTCCGCCAAGCACGGTCTCACACAGGTAGCTGACTACCTCAAATTCCAGAATCTTCGCCTGTTCGTTCAACCGCATATCCTTTTCCACCGAAAAGGAATCCGGGATTCTGGAATACCGGAACTCCTGCAGCATCTTCATGGTCGTGCCGGGGCGGTAGAACTTCATGCTCTCCGAAGAAACCTCCGCCAGCTTCAGGGAGCTGAACTTCAGCCCGTCCTCCAGGCCGCACTCCAGCACGATCTTCGGCTTGAGGGTCCGGTTTTCCCGCTCGTCCCTCCCGTTCGCCGGATCCATGAAAAACGCGATATCCTCCAGAACCCTTCGGACGGTTTCCTCCTTCTCCGCTGAGAACGCCTCGCTGAATCGTTCACAGAAACCGCGGAGCCCTTCCGATTTAAGCGCCTCGGAACCCGGCTTCCCCGTCCCCGGGGTTTCCCGCGTCAGGAGTCCCCGGATCTCCTTCAGGGCGTCGCAGAGAATGTGATACGTCTGAATCCCGTCCGTCAGCTTCGTGACCGGGTTGCGCTGCTGAGACTTGTCCCGGGCGCCCCGCCCCAGCCCGTCCAGCTTCTGCACGGTTTCACAGCTGATCCGGTAAAGCTCCCGCAGCAGCTCCTCCTGCTGAAAGCAGTCCCGCAGGATCGCCTGACGGTATTCAATCCCTTCCCGGGAAGCCAGCGGAAGCATCATCACCCTCCGCATCGTGTCCGCGATAAAGGGGTCTTCCTTCTCCATTTTTTTCGCTTCCCCGCGTTCCCAGACCACCTTCCGCGCCGCCGCCTCGAACAGGGTTTTCAGGCCCAGGTCCTGGATAATGCTGGCCGTGTCGTAATACGCCCCGTCCGACAGCCATTCCCTGTCCCTGTCCGGATACAACAGACTCACTCTCATAGGCGCTCCTTCAGCTGCTCATAGGTCAGCCGGTACTTGTTCACCTGGTTCTCCGCGCAGGGGACGTCTGTCGCCTCGCCCCGCCGGATCTCGTATGTCTGGAAACGCTGTTCATCCAGCATGGCCTGCAGGCTCACCGCCTGCCCGTGCGCCGTCGTCAGTTCCTTCAGATGGGTGACGTAGATCCCCATGCATCCGAGTCCGATAAAATGCTCCAGCACTTTCCGCCCCATGATCAGCGCGTCATAGCTGGCGGCCGTGGTAAACAGTTCGTTGATGATCACAAAGGTTCCCTGCCGGTTGTCTTCCATCATCGGCGCCAGCCGCACCAGCTCCTCCTTCAGCTTTCCCCTGCCGGTTTCCACGCTTTCCTCCACGGAAAAATGGGTCTGAATGTCTTTGAAGAAGGGTACGTTCGCCTCCGCGGCCGGCACGTCCAGCCCGATTCTCGCGAAATACACCAGCTGGCCCAGGCTTCTCGCGAAGGTCGTTTTCCCGCCCTGGTTCGGCCCGGTGAGCACGAAGAAGCGCTCCCCCTCCCTGTAGCCGAAATCGTTCGCCACCACCTTTTTCCCTTTTCTCAGGTTCACACAGGCCAGCGCCAGATCGTACAGTCCTTTTCCCTCCGGCGGACGGTTCTCCGAAACCGACGGAACCGCGAATCGGAAGCCCTGCTCTTCCATTTCCCGCTGCAGCGCGCAGTACGACAGATAGAATCTGATTTCATCCGCAAACCGGATCAGCGTCGGGTTTTCATATTTCTCCCAGCGTTCCGACACGCTCAGGAGTTCCCGGAATAAATCCGGCATCTTTCTGACAAGAATATCCAGGCAGGCGTTCTCCGTGTCCGTCACTACAGGCGTGCCGGCAAACGGGTTCTGAAGCGGCTTCCTCTCCTTCGGCAGGGCTGCGTATTCGCCGGAGGCCTCTCCGGGCTCCACCCTGATCCGGTCCTTTTCATACGTGATCACAAAGCGAAGCGCCCGAATATTTTTCATGATCCCGCAGACCTGCTCCCGCATCTGCCGGAAGTCTGCGCTGTCCAGAATCTCACGCAGCATCCCGCGAAAGCGGCGCATGCCTTCCGAAGCCAGATCCGACTGTTCCAGCGCCTCCGCGAGATCCGTGCAGGCGATACAGTAAGCTTCGGTCTCCCGAAGCTGCCAGACGGCCCGCTGCTTCAGGCCGGGTACCTTTTCCTTTTCCCGCCGCAGATCCCCGGCGCCGGCGATCCGCTTCACGAACGCCGTCAGGGCAGCGTATACGTTTTCTTTTTTGACGTCCCCGTACACAGCCCGCCGGTACGCTTCCTCCTCCGCCGTCTCCGGCAGATACAGGTAATACTGCCGGACAGTGCGGCCCCATTTTGCCGTCAGCCGGTCTGTCACCGTCTCCAGATTCAGATCCTGAAACCAGACCGGCGTTCTGTTCTTCAGATAAGTTTTCCCGCCCGTGTCCAGAATACTGAACTCCGGCGTTCCGCGTTCTTCCTTCATGCCGGTACTCCTTCAGCATCTATACGCGCCGCGTTCGTCTTTCGTGATCATATCCGTCCCTCCCGAAGCCAGGTCATGGCCGGACCTTTTCTTTTCCGCTGCAGAAATCCAGTATTCTGCCGTAGAAATCCTTCGCCTCTTCAAAAGCACCGTGCCCAAGGCCTTCGTATACAAAAAGCTCGCTGCCCGCAATTCCCTGATGCAGCTCGCCGGCGGCGTCGTTCCCTACGGTTTTGTCGTCGCTGCCCGCGATGATCAGCGTCGGAGCCGCGATCTCTGACAGTTCTTTCCGGGCGTCAAACTCCAGGATCGCGTAAGCGTTTCTGAAAAACCTTTCGTAGCTCGCGGGCTTCGTGAACTTCGCGATCACCGGAAAGAACTTCCGGTTCCTGTCGAGATACTTCGCTGAATACATTTTTTCGGCCGTGTCAACCATCAACGCCGTATGATCCCCTCGTCCGGCCATATCGATCCAGCCCGACACCGCGTTCCTGGCCGTATCGTTCGCGTTCGGCGCCGTAACCGCGAGAATCAGCTTCTCCACAACCTCCGGATGGCGTATGGCGATATACTGGGCGATCATGCCGCCCTGGGATACCCCGAGGATGCAGGCCTTCCCGATTCCAAGTTCTCTCATGGCAAACACCTGGTCGTCCGCCATATCCCTGATCGAATACCCTTCCGGCATTTTGTCCTTCCGGCTGAACATATACACGGTATAGTCGCGGAAAAACGCCTTGTACGGCAAAGCAAGCAGCCAGGCTTTCCCCTTAACCGTCGACAGTCCGTCCGACAGCCCCGGCAGAACGATCAGGTTGCCCGCGCCGCTGCCGAAGGAAACATAGTACATTTCCGTATCACCGATCTGAACACAGCCGTTTTTTCCCATATTTTCCCCCTGTCCGGATCCCGGACTGCTTTTCTTACACTTTCATGAACCGCCAGATCAGATGACATCATATTCCCCGGCAAAATGAAACAGAAAAACCCGGCGTCTCCGCCGGATATCTGCATGGTCATACATTCCGAATGCCCGTCTGTGTTTTGACGATGTTTTTTCATTGTAAGCGGTCTGTTTTTTACATCCCCGGACGCAAAGCTGATCCTTCGCGGTCAAGGGAACCGGCTATGGGGCGTCTGTGAGGATCGTGTCCTCATGGATCCGTCCTGTCCGGGAAAAGGCCTGTGATATATTTCTTGTCTCCACGAATGGGTATTCCGTCACGCCTTTGGACAGGAAAGCCGCAGGACGCTTTTCGCACTTAGAACGTGTCCAGCCGGCTCAGCGTCACCATGCGTTCGTCATGATACACCTCCGCGATACGCGCAGGATGATTGTTCATCATCCAGGAGCCATGCCAGGGCATCAGCCAGCTCCACGGGCATTCCGCCTTAAAAAACGCGTCCGGCTCGGGAATCAGGCCGCATTCATGATAAGCCAGCAGCTTTCCGGGATAAAGCTCTTTCAGCCTGTTGAACGCGGCTTTATGAACCGTCTCGCCCCGGTAGGTATCCGATCCGGCAATATCGAAATACTCTTCTCCCGGATTCCAGCCTTCCTTTACGTCATCCGCATACCCCAGCACCCAGATCAGATTGTTCAGTCCAAAGACCTCCGTATAGTAACGAAACATCATCCGCCAGAGGCGGCAGAACGCGGTCCCGTCCCCTTTACCCCACCAGAACCATCCTCCGTCGAACTCATGGAACGGCCTCCACAGTACCGGGACATCGTCCTTCTGCAGCTGCAGCAAAGCCTCCGCCGCTTGATCCCACCTGTGAAGCAGCAGCGTATGTTCCTCCGTCCCGGATGTCAGCAGTTTTTCCCAGTCCGGGTTTTCCTCCTTGCTGGAGGGATAATCGTTTCCGCTTATCCCTGTGTGCCAGCAAACAGTCACAATTCCGCCCATGTCGTTCCATCTTCTGGCCCGTTCAATCACACCGGCATAGTCGTCATGGATGAAATCCAACCCCCGCAGGGCCGGCATTTCACCCGTTACAGCCTGAATCCATTCAACTTCCCTGTCCGCGAAGACAGTTCCAGGCGATTCCTGCTGTCCCAGCACGATCCTGTTTCCCCACAGGGATGCAAGCAGTCTGTACAGCGATCGTGTCCGGGGCGTAGCGTTTGGATTATTCAGAGTCATTATGTCCATGCCATTCCCCCGCAATGATAAAGTTTTCTGTTCACACCCAGGAAAAATATGTTCAAAACCATGCCTGCAGTATGCCGCTGTCTCACGGATGAAAAAGAGTACAGCCGTGTCAGGGTCTCCGCCGGCTATTCTCCGTTCAGGCACAGGGAAATCAGGTCTTCCGTCCGGGCTTCAGCCATGGCGATGACCGTATCCGCCGCCCCGTAATAAATCCGCAGTTTCCCGCCGGACACAGGCAGCGCGGCCGTGGGGAAAACGACGTTGGTCCGGAATCCATCCCGGCATTCATAATCCGTTTCAGGCGCCAGCAGGGGTACCCGGCTGCAGCCGATCATTTTCCAGGGCTCATCCGGATCCAGCAGGGCCACGGCGGCGCAGTAGCGTTTGATCCACCGATCCTCCCAGCCGTTCTTTCCGCGGTCGGGATCGATATCCACCGCGTGGGTCACCGCAAGCCAGCCTTTGTCCGTATATACAGGCGGCGCGCCGGGGCCGATCTTGTCGTTGGCGAAGGGGAAATCCTCTACCCCGGCAACCAGATGGGAATTGCCCCAGTGAACCAGATCGGGACTTTCACTCCACCAGATGTCGAAGCGGTCCTTTCCGCCCCGGCTGTAAACCGGCATCGGCCGCTCCAGCCGCATGAACATGCCGTTCCATTTCCGCGGAAACAGCACCATGTTCCGGTTATCCGGCACGCTCATGGAGATGATTTCAAAAGAATGAAGATCTTCCGTGCGGGCGATGCCGCCCCGCAGCCCGTGCTTCGTGTCCACGGCGAAAGTCATATAGATTTCCCCGTCGATCTCCGTAAGCCGCGGGTCGTAAACCCTGCGGATTTCCCCGTCCTTCATGGATAAAACAGGCTTGTCCTCCACATGCCAGTGAATGCCGTCCGCACTCAGGGCAAGACCGAGGTTGGTGCCGGAAAAGCTGGCCCGCCCCAGATACCCGTAATCGTTGCGGAACACCATGGCATATCCGTCCCTGTACGGAATCACACCCGCGTTGAACACCAGGTCGCTGGCGTAAGGAACGTCCCTGCCCGTCAGAACAGGGTTCCCGGGATACCGCCGGATACAGGAATGTGAAACAAGCTGTTCAGAAGGCATAAGGTCATTCTCCTTTCTTCTTCCATTCCCGCCGGACACCGATGTCCTCGTTCCGCTGCACGCCGAGGGTGACGGCCGTATCCCCCATCTTCTGCCGGAGCGCGTCCATCGCGGCCTCCACTTTATCCTGTTTTTCCCGCAGCTTCCCGCTCTCTTCCGGGCTGCCCATCAGATCAAACAGGTCCAGCTGCTCCGTGGCTTCGTCCGCCGGTTCCAGCCGGGATACCCCGACCGTGATGGCGCGGATCGGATCCCCGATATGCCAGTTCTCCACGATCAGCTTCATCGCCACGTTCCGGATTTCCTGCTGCAGCCAGGTGGAATGCCCCAGGGTCGTCTGCCTGGAGAAGGATTCCAGCGTCGGCTTTTTGATCTGCACGCTTATAACCGATCCCTTCAGCCCCTGCCGCCGCAGGCTCATGGCGATCCGGTCCGCCTGTACCGCGACGCCGGTCCGGATCTCCTCCGCCGTGCGCAGATCCCGCCGGAAGGTCATTCCGTGGGAGACAGATTTCACTTCCGTCTTTTCTCCCCACTTCCGCACAGGTTCCGTATCCAGCCCGTTGGCGTAAGCCCAGAGCGTTTCCCCGCCTTTGCCCAGCAGAGACTGGATCCGCTCCTTCGGCTGCAGGGCCAGATCCCCGACGGTATGGATCCCCTTCTGATTCAGCAGCTTCACCGACGCCCTTCCGGCGAACATCAGGTCCGCCACCGGCAGCGGCCACAGGATTTCCTTATAATCCTCTCCCAGGATCACCGTCGTCGCGTCAGGCTTTTTGTAGTCCGAACCCATCTTCGCGAAAATCTTGTTGTTCGCCACGCCGACGGAGATCGTGATCCCGATTTCCCGCTTCACCCGCGCCCGGATCGTGTCCGCCAGTTCCCCGGCGGACATATGGTAATACGCCAGCGTCCCGCTCAGATCCAGATAGGATTCGTCGATGGACGCCGGCTCCACGTAATCGCTGTAATCCCGGTAAATCGCGTTGACCCGGTCCGATACTTCTTTATAGAAACGATGCCGCGGCGGCACGAACACGATCTGCGGGCATTTTTTCCTCGCCTGCCAGACCGTGTCCGTGGTCTTCACCCCGAACTTCTTTGCCAGTTCGTTCTTCGCCACCACGACGCCGACCCGTTCTTCCGGATCTCCGGCCACCGCCATGGGGACGTCCTTCAGTTCCGGCCGCTCCAGACACTCACAGGAGGCAAAGAAATTGTTGCAGTCGCAGTGAAAGATCAGCCGCTCCGCCATTTCCCCCCGCCTCCTTCAGCCTTCCCGCCTGTTCAGCCCGCGACGGGAATCGCGCGCCCGGTCTTCTTCAGTGCCCTCTCGTCCAGCTGGCGGTCGCTGTAAACCAGTCTGCCGTTGATAAACACCTTTTCGATTCCGAAGGATTTCTCCTGATCCGGCGTTCCGTTTTTCAGCGCCTCTTCGTCGAACACCGTCAGATCCGCGAAATACCCTTCCTTCAGGTACCCGCGTTCCGGCAGCATGAACCGGTCCGCGACAGCCCCGGTCATCCGCCGGATCGTGTTCGGCATGGTATCGCCTTCTCCCAGCAGGGAGTCCCGGAGGAATTTGGGATAGCAGTCATAGATCGCCGGGTTCTGGACCCCGTGATCCTCCACCCACGCGTCCGTCATATACAGGCAGTGCTCGTCGTGTTCGAAGGCGTGGATAATCTCCGGGGTGGAATACGGGCCCATGTTCACCCGCCCGACAAAATTGCTTTTCTCGCACAGCATCAGATAGGCCTTCAGGTCAGACAGGCCCTCTTCCTTCGCGATCCGGTGAACGGTCTTTCCCTCATACTTCTCGTATCCCGGCCCGATATACGCGATCTGGATATCCCCGAACCCAAACCCCAGCAGCATGCTGGACGCTTTGACCAGCATCGCCAGCTTCAGCCGGGTAAACAGGCCCTTTCGCTGTTTCTCCGTCATTCCCTGATACCAGGCCGGAAGGATCACGGTAATCACGGAAACACCCAGGCACTCGTTGTAGATGTCGAACCGGACGTCCACGCCCTCCGCCCGCAGCTGATCGAAGATTCGCATCAGTTCGTCCTTGTCCTTCAGCGTCTTCCGGCCCACAAAAATCGCGTGGGAATACTGCAGCTTCAGGTTCGTTCCCTTCGAGATCTCCGCCAGTTCGTCCACCGCCCGCAGCAGATGGGACCGCCCGAACAGCTGCGGATAAGCCATGGATACCTTGGATTCAGCCCGCGGATGAACCGTCAGCGGTTTATTGTGTTTCACGCACAGCGCAGCGACCTTCTTCAGTTCTTCCACGCCCGCGTACAGTCCCGGCTGATACATCAGCCCGAGGGAGATCCCGGCGGCACCCTGCCGCAGCGCCTGCTCCAGGATTTCCAGCATCCGTGTCTCCTCTTCCGGCGTCAGGGGCCGGTTCTCAATTCCGCCGGCTGCCGCCCTGGCGGAACAGTGTCCGGCCAGCACTGCCATATTGCAGGGCATATTCCCGTCTGTTGCCCGGAAGTATTCCTCCGCCGTACCGTATTTTCCGGTGGAATTTTCAAAGCTGAAAATCCCCCCGCCCAGCTTCTCCGTATACGGATTCCCCTCTTCAAAACCAATCTCGGAAATCCCGCAGTTGCCGGTAATGAAGGTTGTGATTCCCTGCAGCAGAAACGGACGGAAATACGGAAGCGGATCCTTTTTAATGGCAAACCAGTCGTTATGGGAGTGCCCGTCAATAAAGCCGGAGGAGACGGACTTCCCCCGCAGATCCATCACACTGTCCGCCGGAAGATCGATATGCTCCGCGATCTTCGCGATCCGGTCTTCCTCGATCAGAATATCAGCTGTATACGGCTCAGCGCCGGTTCCGTCATAGATTCTGGCATTCTTCAGCAGCTGTCTCACGCTGTTCCGCCTCCGCTTTCACATTTGTCCGCGTCATTCGGTTCCCTTTTTCCCATGATCCGCTCGAACGCCTGATTCCCGGCAGCCATTGCTCCGTTGCCGGAGGCTGCGTTTTCCGCTGCGCCGGCGGAAAACACAATGCCGGAAAGCGTACCAAACACCGGAAGAAGAGATAAAACCAATACCGCTGCCAGAATCCGAACAATTGTCCTTTTCATTTTCTCCAGCCCCTCTCAATCAGCATTCCATGTTTTCTGTTTTGTATTATTATATGCCGGTTCCGCGAAAATAATGGAAAAACTGCTTTTTCAGTTCTCCACGATCAGGATCGTTACGTTGTCCGGGCCCTGCAGGCGGACGCAGCGCAAGCCGGTATATACGTCCTGGCTGATCCCACTGACCGGGATTCCGTTCTCCTCCATTCTGCGGATCACGGGCAGAAGCTTTCGCACGGACAGGGTCAGCGTCTGCGGGGACAGCGTTTCCGCGGCGTTCGCGCAGTGGACCTCCACCTGCATTTTCCCCATCTGCAGCAGCATATCCGTGCCGGGAGAATCCAGGGGAACGATCTGCCTGACCAGTCTGAAGCCCAGCTTCATAATATAAAAATCCCAGACGGCTTCCTCATTCGCCGCCAGCAATGTCGTGCGTGTCAGCCCCATCCGGCGGGCGAAAGGATACAGGGTACGGGTTTTCGCGTTCCGCCTCCACCGCCGATAGGCTTTTCTCTCCTTCCGCCAGTCCGGATGCGTCACCACATAGGCCACGGATACATACAGGAACTGTCCGATAATTCCGCCGATCGTGTTGGAAACAAGATCGTCCATGTCGTAGAATCCACGGCGGAAAACCAGCTGCAGGTTTTCGATCAGAAAAGCGATAATAAAGCACGCCAGGGCCGGGCGGTACCGTACCTTTGCCCGGAACCAGCCGAAAAGATACGGCAGCAGATATCCCATGGGCACAAACAGCATGACGTTCATATAGACCTGTGTGATATCCTCCAGCTTCTCGACCTGGACATGGGACATCGCGGCGGGGAATCCTTCGGTAAAGACGGTTTTAATCCATCCCAGGAAGCCGAAATCAATACGGACAGCGTTCTTCAGATCCGAGAACAGGGCGATATGCACCTGATAATCCTGCGTGGCGGAGCGGGAAAAGAAAACGATATACGCGACCGCCAGCAGATACACGGCGAAGATTGCGTACAGCAGCGTCTGCCGCATCCGAAGCAGCGATTCCGCCCGCGGATTGCTGCTGACGCCGCCCTGCAGGTTCAGCCCCAGCTTCCGGCAGACTCTCCGGTCCAGCCAGGGCAGCAGAAACACCATGAGCAGCATCAGGACGGTTACGATCAGGTTGGTTGTCAGACTGTTAGCGAACGCCGTCATTCCATATTTCCTCTTTCCCCGTCACGGCCGGCGGATCACTTGAATACTGCCGTTTTCGCCATACCCTTCTTCAGGAACAGCTTCCTGTAATTTTTCGCCATGCCTTTGGGGCAGCGGACCACAACTTTTTTATAGACTCCTTTGAAGGCGCTGTCTCCGATATTCTCGCTCGTCAGCCTTTTCGTGTTCACGGTGATGTTCTTCAGCTTCGCACAGCCATAGAAAGCGTTCTGTCCTAAGAGCTTTATATTCTTGCCCAGCGTGACCTTCGCAAGCTCCTTGCAGTTTTTGAACGCTCCGCCTCCGATCTTCTGCAAATTGCTGAAAACCGGTACCTTATTCAGCTTTTCGCAGTTGGAAAACACGCCTGACTGAATAACCGTCAGTTTTTTCCCGCCCTCAATTTTCGTAAGGCTCCTGCAGCCGGCATACGCATTTTTCTCGATGGTTTTCAGCTTCGAGCCCAGGGTGAGCTTCTTCAGGCCGGTTCCGCGGAAGGCTTCGGCCTTGATTATTGTAGCGCTCATGAAAGACGGCACGGTTGTCAGCTTCTGGCATTTGGCGAACGCCCTGCTTCCGACCGTCACGACACCGGTACAGCCTCTGACCGATCTCAGGTTCGGACAGGATTCAAAAGCGCTTTTCCCGATGTTTTTCACCTTGGCTCCGACGGAAACCTGCTTCAGGTTTTTCAGGCCCTTGCAGGCGCCGTCAGCAATGGCTGTGACTTTGTATTGCTTCTTTTTCAGCGTTACGGAGCCGAGAATTGTCAGTTTGGACACGTTCTTTTTGATAGGCCGCAGGAAGGTAGCAGTCTTCGTTTTCAGATTCACACGGTATACGCCGCCGGAGGTTTTCACCACTTTTGTCCCGGGACTGGTGGGTTTCGGAGTCGGCTTGGGCGTAGGCTTCGGCGTAGGCTTCGGCGTCGGCTTCGGCGTGGGTTTGGGCGTCGCCGTCGCCTGTGTCGGTGTCGGGGTCGGCTTAGGCGTCGCCGTCGCCTGCGTCGGTGTTTCCGTCGGCTTGGGTGTCGGCGTTTCCGGCTGCGGGGTCGGGGTTGCCGGCTTCGGCGTCGCTGTCGGCTTCGGCGTCGCTGTCAGCTTCGGGGTCGGCGTCGGAGTCGGTGTGATGAAAATCAGCGTAGGCGTGACAGGCTTCGGTGTCGGCGTCGGGGTCGCCGGAACCGGCGTCGGAGTCGGAGTAATCTTTTCCGGTTCCGTAGGCACAGGCCCGGTCGCTTCGCTGACGAAGTCACCCGTAACCGTCACAAAGGAATCGAAGGAAAAAACGGAGATATCGTAAAAATAGTCATAGTGATATTCGCTGTCCGTGCATCTGTCGTATTCCATCAATTCGCAAAGAGCAGGACACTTGCGCACATCCAGCTTGGTAATTTTGTTTCCGTAGCAGTGCAGTTGCCTCAGCGCTGTATTCGAGCTTACGTTCAGCTTACTCAGCCGGTTGTCGGAGCAGTCCAGTTCGGTCAGCTCTGTATTTTCCGTCAGATCCAGCGCTGTCAGCTTATTCTGATAGCACATCAGTTGAGAAAGCTTTGTATTCTGGCTCAGATCCATCGCGGTAATCTGATTGCTGTAGCAGTTCAGATTCGTCAGAGCGGTGAAGTATTCCACTCCCTGGATGCTGCTGATCTCCAGATCGGAGCAGTCGATCAGCCAGACGTCGGCCAGCTCCGCGTCGCTGAGCTTCGTATCGCTGTTCGTGTCAAAGCTGGCTGCATATTCCCGGAACGCCGCGTCCGGGAAATGATCGCTGTCCACCGGCACATCCGCCAGCGCGCAGGCGCAGCACACACACAGCAGGATCAGAACCGCCAGAAATCCAAACGCTTTCCTCATCATGGACATCCCCTTCTTCCGGCCGCTGCCGGCTTTCTTATGGCTGAAAACCTTTTTGTAAGACAATGATACCACAAACCGGATCACCCGGCAAGCTGAAGACTGAGGCATGCAGGCCGCGGACACCGCGTCTGCCTGTCCGATTCTCCGGTGCTTCAGCGGTCTCCGGCTGCATTCGCCCGGATAACGGACAGGGAGACGGAACGCACGGTTTCCGTCTCCCTGCTCTATTCTGTTTCCCGCCGGATCCGGGCTTGTTTCCCCGCGGCAGGTCCGTTCCGCATCCGGTTTCAGTCCACCCGCAGAATCAGCCGCAGCACGTTCCGGGCGGCCTTCTCCAGTTCCTCCCGGGTCAGCAGGCCTTTTTCCATCGCCTCCAGCAGCCGCTCCGGAAATCCGGTCGCCATCTTCATGTCGTTCCCGGCCGCCGTTTCCTTGTAGTGTTCTCCCAGCGTCCACCAGTCCGTGGTCACCATGCCGTCAAAGCCCCATTCCTCCCGGAGGATTCCGTTCAGCAGATCCTTGTTCTCGCTGGCCCGGTGACCGTTGATGATATTGTAGCTGGTCATAATGGACCAGGGATGGGATTCCTTCACCAGGATTTCAAACTGCTTCAGATAAATCTCCCGGATGGCCCGCTCCGAAGCCCGGGAGTCACAGCTTCGCCGGTTGGTTTCCTTGTTGTTCAGGGCAAAATGCTTCGGCGTGGCCGCGATACGGTTGCTCTGGACGCCCCGGATCAGCCCGGCTGCCTGCTTCCCGGCCAGCAGCGGATCCTCGGAGTAGTACTCGAAGTTCCGGCCACACAGAGGATTCCGGTGAATATTCACGCCCGGCGCCAGCCAGACCATGATGTTGTTTTCCTTCGCCTCCAGGCTGGCGGCGGCGCCGACTTCATACGTCAGTTCGGGATCCCACGTGCATCCCAGCAGCGTGGCGCAGGGGAACGCCGTGGTGGTGACGCCCAGCCCTTCCCGGAAGCGGATCCCCGCCGGGCCGTCCGCCGTCATGATATTCGGGATTCCATAAACCGGGTTGTTTCCGTATCCGAACGTGTTGGCCAGCCCCACGTTCTGCTGGCCGCCCAGCAGGCAGGCCAGGTCTTCCGGCGGGAGAGCCGCCACGAACTCCTCCAGACTGATCTTCCCGTCCGCGACGTCCTGCAGCTGCATATGGTCCCCGCGGCCGTAGTTCCCCATTCCGGGAACCTTCCGCACCTCCGGCGACACGTGCATGGCGTCGTATTCCATGGGTTCCAGGCCGGTTGCTTTGAAATCGTTGCAGGGAGCGGTGGGCAGAGATTCATAGGTTCCGTCCGCCAGCAGGCGCTTTCCCAGGCAGGTCGGCGCCATGCGGGAGGTCAGCTGCTCCGTGATCCGGTTCTCCTGCAGGCTCCAGGTTTCCGCCGTCTGCCGGGTATCCCTGACGCTGGTTCCGATATGGAAGCGGTACTCGCCCGCCTCCAGCACCCAGGCGGACTTCGCCGTCTTGCCCAGGTCGTCATAGCTCGCCATCCCGGACAGCGGGAACCGGATCATGACGCGTTCCGTCTCTCCGGGGGCAAGCAGGCGGGTTTTCCGGTAGCCCGCCAGTTCCCTGGCCGGTTTCCCCAGTTTCCCCTGCGGCGCGCTGTAGTATACCTGCACTACTTCCCGCCCTGCTCTTTCGCCGGTGTTCGTCACGAGCACGCTGGCTTCCGCTTCCTCCGCCGTGAAGGTGATCTTCTCTTCCGTCAGGGAGAAGGTGGTATAGCTCAGGCCGTATCCGAAGGGATACACCACTTTTTCCGCCGCCCCGGGAATGGTTTCAAACCAGCGGTAACCCACATAGATGTCCTCGGTGTAGTCCACGTAGTCTTCGCTGTCATAGAAATGTTCGCAGCCCGGATAGTCCTCCAGCTCCGCGGCCAGTGTGTCCGTCAGTTTTCCGGAGGGCGTATACAGGCCCATAAGCAGCTCCGCTTCCGCGCAGCCGCCTTCCATACCCCCCTGGCTGGCCAGCAGCAGGCCCTGAATACGGGGGTTGTCCCGGAAACAGGCGGTCTCCACCATGCCGCCCACGTTCAGCACCACGACGGTTTTCGGGAATGCCCGGCTCACGGTTTCCACCATGTTCCGTTCCGCGTCGGACAGGTAAAAATCTCCCCGTTCAAAAAGAACGTCGCTCATGCTTACGGCGTCGCCCGTGACCGGATCCTTGCGGGTGATTTTCGCCCGGGCGGATTTCCGGTCCCAGCCTTCGCCGGAAAAACGGCTGATGGAAATGACCGCCGTATCCGTGAAAGCCCTGGCTTCCCTCAGCAGCTCCTCCGGAACCGCCGGTTCCGCCACCATGCCGGGCGCCCAGTTCTCCGCGTACCGCGCGTTCACGTAATCCCGGTAATATTTCACCGTGCCGGGATATACGGATTCCTCCCCGATCACCTCGGCGAACCCGTCCGCGAGATTCCGGATATACGGAACCGTCACGTCCCCGCTTCCGCCTCCGCCCTTGACGTAATCAATCGTGGCCTTGCCGAACAGGGCCACCTTACTGCCCCGCTGCAGCGGCAGAACGTTTCCCTCGTTCTTCAGCAGAACCATACCCTCCCGGGCGGCTCTCCGGGAAAGGGCGATATGTTCCTTTCCCGCGGTTACCCGCCTGCCGTCCTTGCCCAGAGGCAGTCCGGGCAGATACCGCGCGCGAATCCATCTTTCCATTCTGTTTTTTCCTCCTGATAATTGATGGCAGCAGAAGCCGCCCTTCAGACCGATTCCTTGCTCATTTTATACATTGAAGCTCACTCGAAGTCAATAAGGGATTTCATCCGCGCGGATCATTCGCTTTCCAGCCTGCTATCTGCGTATCCGCCGGGAAAGAGAGCCGAAGGCAGCTGCAAGCGCTTCCCGGGGCGTATGCTCCCGGTCGTTTTCCAGGGGTGGAACGAGGCGCAGCGTAACCAGCAGGCGCAGAACCACCCCGAAAATTACCAACGCTTTCATCCGGTCCAGGCCTCCCGTGAACCAGCCCATGCTTTCCCAGGTCTCCAGCAGCGTTCCGCCGCAGAGGGTACCGAGGGCGACTCCTGCCAGGGAGGTGATGCAGGCAAAAACGGCGATATAGGAAGGGCGGCCTTCGTCCGGCGAGGCGGACAGCTGCATGCTGTTGGCCGCCAGATTACATCCGCTCCAGCAGGCCGCGCCGAGAAAATTGCGCAGCAGCACCGGCCAGATACTGCCCGGAACGGAAAACAGATAGAAGGCGTCCGTCAGGGAAGTCGCCAGCGTGGAGAACAGCATCACGTTCCGGCATCCGTACTGATTCAGCGTCCTGCCCCACCGGGGCATGACGAGGATGGTGGCGATGGCTGCCGCCGCGGTACCGAACACCGTCATCTGCATAAAGGAGAGTCCCATCTCGTTGATGGAATACCGGCCCAAGTACGGCGCGCAGAGATTGGACGTGAAGCACCAGGCGGTCCACATGATCACCAGGCGACAAAACGGGCGGTTTTCCCGGATGGACTTCAGCACTGAGCGAAAGCGCAGCCGGCGGGGCGGATCGCTGTATTTTTCCGTACAGAAACCGAAACAGACCATGTCCAGCATTCCAAGGAAGCCTCCGAGGGCAAACACCACGATATATCGGGTCTGCACAGGCAGGGTATCCAGCATCCATGCCACCAGCAGGCCAAAGCCCAGGTTGAAGCCCGCCACCAGCATATCCCGGAAGGAAAACCACTGTCCCCGGAGCCGCAGCGGCGCCAGATCCGAAAACCAGGGCAGCCAGCATACATTGATGACGGATCCGCAGCAGGAGGAAACTCCCAGCAGGAAAATCAGCGTCCATAAACGCAGCTGGGCAGGCGAAGCCGGAACGATCAGGGGAATCAGGCCGAACAGCATCCAGAGAGCCCGTGAAAACAGCCCCAGCGTCAGCATATACTTTTTTCGCTGATGGGTTCGGTTCACCAGCACGGAGAAAGGAATCTGCAGTAACGCGGCCGCCTGCGGAATGCCGTTGATCAGCCCGAAGGCCAGATCCCCGGCCTGCAGCTCGTTGGCCAGGCCGACCATGGCGGTCGTGCCGCCCCCGCAGATGATTCCGTGCAGGTTGCCGAAAATATTGCCCAGCAGGATCAGGTTCAGGCTGCGGCGGATCGCCTTGGGAAGGCTGAATTCATCGTACAGCAGGGACAGCGGGTTCGCGCCGTTCCGTTTGAAAAGCTTCCGCATACAATAAAGCGTCCTTTCATCCCGCCGTTCAGGAAATCGGAGGCATTATAATCTCCTTCCGGAGGCGCGTCAAGAAGGAAAAAACATGACATTTCCACGCAAAAAAACCGCCCGCGGGCGGTTTTGATTATTTATCGTTTGTCGCGGTCCACCTGCTCCAGGAACAGGAGGCCGATCAGAATGTACAGCAATGTGAAGCCCAGCAGGATTCCCCAGTTGAGCAGAATGTTCTTCGCCGTAAAGGTGTAATCCGGATTCTGCAGCTGGGAGGCGGTCACCTGACCGACCTTGTGGTTCACCTCGTCAATCGTCATCACCCGCTGCACCCGGGAAACCAGGCTTTCCGGATCCTCGTTCTGCATGGTGTTCAGGGCGGTCATCAGCACCGTGGATTCCTGGCTGTTGTAGTCAGACACCGCGCAGACGCTCTGGATACCCCATTTACTGATGGTGAAGTTGGAAAGCTTCTGGCCGATCTCGTTCAGCGGCATCACGAAATTGGCAAACACCAGCTGAACGATCAGCACGAAGGGCATCACCGTCATCGCCATCACCGGCGTATGCACGATGCAGGAAATCATCAGCCCCAGCATATCCGAGCAGAAGGTGATCAGGAACATCGTGATGGACAGATCCAGCAGGAAGCTTCCGGTAACGGCGCTCCCGGAGGGAATATGCACGCCGAAGATCAGGAAGATGATGACGATAATGAGCACCTGCACCAGGCTGATCAGCGCCTGATAAATCATATGGGAGATCAGATAGGAGGAAATGTGCAGCCCGGCCCGGTGTTCCCGCTTCACGATTCCCCGCTCCTTGCAAACCACCTGGACCGAGTTGAACACGCCGTTCCAGATGCATACGCAGGCAATGGCGAAGGCCGCGAAGGAAGTACCCTCCATGTTGATGAACATCATGTCCCCGATGACGTACACGACCAGGTAAGCAATGATGGCGGACAGAGGAATCACTTTCCAGTTGCCCTCGTTGATAAACATCCGCATATGCTTGCCCAGGAAAACCGGAATCTGCCCCAGGCGGCTCTTGTAGCGGTAATCCTCCGCGGCTTCTTCCTCCGCGGCGGTCTCCTCTTCCCTGCCGGCCTCCCGGAACACATCCCCTTCCTGTTCCTCCTGGAGCGCCCGATATTTGCTGTACTTTTGGATGAATTCGTCCGCCCTGCCCTCGCCGCCCTCGTTCAGGGCATTGATCCGCTTCACCACGTTTTCCAGGGAATCCGTACCGAAAAAGCTCTTCGCTTCCGGAACGCTGCCGTAGAAAGCCAGCTGGCCCACGCGGTTCTCCGTTCCCTTGGCCAGCACGATCACCTTGTCGAACAGGTTCGCCACCCGGTCCGGCGCATGGGTGATCACCAATACCATTTTCCCCTGGCAGGCGATCAGGCGCAGGTTCTCCATCAGTTCCCTCGCCATGATTCCATCCAGGCCGGAATCCGGCTCATCCAGGATAAACAGATTGGGGCTCGCGATAAACTCGGTACAGATGGACAGGCGCTTTTTCTGCCCGCCGGACAACTTGCTGACCAGCACGTCCTCCCGGCCGGAAAGGCCGAAGGTTTCCAGCGTCATCCGGATTCTGCGGTTCTTCTCCTCCGCGGACAGGTTGGCAGGCAGCCGCAGGTCCGCGGCGTTCTTGACCGTCATCAGCACCGTGTCCTCTTCCCGCATCAGGTTGTCCTGCGGCACAAAGCCGATCCGGTGCTTGACCTGGGAATACTGCTTGTAGTAGTCCAGGCCGCCTTCGGTGATGGTGGCCTTCGCCTTCTCGTATCCGGTCACTGCGTTGACGAAGGTGCTCTTGCCGGCGCCGGATCCGCCCAGAATCATGACCATGGTGCCCGGTTCGACCGACAGGCGGATATCCTTCAGCAGGGTCACCTTTTTAATCGGGTTGGCTACACTCCGCTCGTCAATGGAGATGTTCAGGCCGCTCTGGGTGCTGTGTGCGCTGTACAGCAGACCGGAGCCCTCAAAAATGAACCGGGCGGAACCCGTCTGCAGACAGTCGTCAAACATCAGGGTTGTCGGGCCGGTGACGGGTTCCCCGTTCAGGGTCAGGCTGCTCAGCCCGATGTCCTTCAACTGCCAGCGGCTCTGGTCGTACTCCAGGGAGAAGGCGGCCCGCTCTCCCTCCGGGGTCACGCTGTCGATCACCACCGTATGCCGGCCGTCGTCCATGTTGATCATCTGCCAGTCGGTGGCGGCAGCGTATTCCTGCAGAAACACCGCGGTCAGCATCCGGTCGTTTGCCAGTCGGATCACCGTATTGTCCCGCAGCTCGCATTCCTCGTCGAAAGCCAGCCGCTTCCCGTCCACAAAGGTGAACACGTTCTCGCTGAAGTTGTGATAGATCCATTTCCCGTCTTCATAGCGGATCTCGCACTGCTTCTCATCCAGGAACGGATACTCCAGCTGCAGGGAGGATGTGGTAAAAACATCGATCTCCTGGTGGCCTTTGATCACCGCTTTATCGAAGATCACATACTGCCGGGGTTTTTCCTGGGCCTCGAAGAATACCAGACCTGCGGGTCTTTCCGGCCTTGTACTGCTTTTTTCGCTCACGGGGCGGCCTCCTGTTCTGTTGCCTCAACGTTTTCGTCTGTCTGCATGTCTTCTTCTGTCTGAACGTCGTCTCCTGCCGGAATCTCGTCCTCTGCGGCCATGCTTTCTTCGGTGCCGGCAGGGCCTGCGTTTTCTTCGGGTGCCTCATCCTGGAAGGCAAGATCGCGCGCCTTCAGAATCACGCCGCCCAGCACCTGCAGCGTCCTGTGAACAAACTCGACAACCGCGGGATCCTTGCTCAGTGCGATCATTTCTTCTTCCACGATTCCGTTCATGGCAGCGTTTCTGTCTGCCAGATGCGCCAGGAACCGCCACAGCACCTCGTTTTCCATCAGCTTCGGCAGGGATGTCTGCATCCAGTCGCATTGCTCGATCACGTCCAGCATACGCAGAATCAGCGAGCCGATGTAGGTTTTGCTGTCAATCCGTTCCTTGATCGCCTGCTGCGTCAGAGGGCCGTCCAGCTTCGGTCCCTCAAGGTCCTGCGCCACCGCGTCGGCCACCGCGTTCATCAGGCTGACCATGTCTTCGGATTGAATCAGCTTCCAGATATTCCGGAGCGATTCCTCAATATCCGGATCGTTTTGCAGTGACTGAAATTCAGCCATCAGCTGTTTTCCGTCCTCTGACTCGTAATAGGTCCGGGATGCCTCGGAGATCCGTTCCGCGCTGTCCCAGATGGTGGAGATACTGTTCCGGTCGTCCTCCCCGATCCCGAGCTCCGCCAGAATTTTCATGGTTACCGGACGGTTTTCGATCATCCACTTCAGGATCTCCAGGACGATTTCTGTGGTTACATCCCGGACGTCTTCAATTAGGAACAGATTGCGGAAATCCTCGTCCTCCAGCAGGATCTGAACCAGCTTAAGATCCTCCGCCAGCGTTCCGGATGCGGATCCCGCTGCGGGAGCCGCTGATTCCTGATGATCCCCGGCCTCCGCGCCGGGCACTTCTTCCGCCGCCGCAGCGCAGCCTGTGATAAGCAGGATCACCGCCAGGAATCCGGCAAACCATCTTTTCATTTCATCGCCCCTTTTGCCCGGAAACCGGATAATCTGTATCAAACAACATTAAATTTTATCACGCTTCCGTGCATGATTTCAAGATCTTTGTATCTTTACGCTTCCGATTACACGAACCTGCCGGCCTGTTTTTTTCCGCGCCGCCGGCTTGACTTCCAGCCGGAATCCGGGTACAATCACTCAAACTTTTCAGAAAGGAAGCAGACAGCAGGAAACGCGTATGAAAGCATCCGAGGTCCGGAAGGCATTCTATACATCCATTCCCGTTATGTCCGGTTATATCGTCCTGGGGATCGGTTTCGGCATTCTTCTGCGGAACGCCGGGTTCGGCGTTCTCTGGGCTTTTGCGATGAGCGCGGCCATCTACGCGGGCTCCATGCAGTATCTTGGCATCAGCCTGCTCTCCGGCGCGGCCGGCCTGCTGACCGCTGCTGCCGCCACGCTGGTGGTCAACGCCCGGCATCTGTTTTACGGTATCTCCATGATCGGCCGCTACAAGGACGCCGGCCGGTACAAGCCTTATCTGATTTTTGCCCTGACAGACGAAACCTATTCCCTGCTCTGCGGCGGGAACGTTCCGGAGGGGGCGGACCCGAACCGGTACCGGTTTTTCGTATCCCTTTTCAACCACATGTACTGGATTCTGGGCAGCGTTCTCGGCAGCCTGCTGGGCGCTGTTATCCCGTTTTCCACTGCCGGCATCGAGTTCTCCATGACCGCGCTGTTCATCGCCTCTCTCACCGGGCAGTGGATGAAACGGAGCAATCGTCTTCCCGCCCTGGTGGGGCTGGGTTCCACTCTCCTCTGCCTGATTCTGTTCGGGCCGGAACGTTTTCTGATTCCCGCCATGCTGGTGATCACCCTTGCGCTGACGCTGCTTCGCGGCCGTCTCCGCGGAAGGGAGGCTCGGGAATGAATACCCATGCCGCCCTGCTGGTCGCAGTCATGGCGCTGGTTACCGTTCTGCTGCGGTTCCTTCCCTTCCTGCTGTTCCGGAAGCAGACGCCTCCCTACGTCGCCTATCTGGGCGAAGTCCTGCCGCCGGCTGTCATCGCGATGCTGGTGGTATACTGCCTGAAGGACACCGTCTTCACCCGGGCTCCTTTCGGGCTGCCGGAGATTCTGGCCTCCCTGGCCGTGGTGCTGCTGCATGCCTGGAAGCGCAATATGCTGCTGAGTATTCTTTCCGGAACGATTCTCTACATGCTGCTGATTCAGCTGGTTTTCTGATTCCCGGAAACCCTTTCCTGCCCGATCCGCAGGAAGCCGCCGTTCCGTATGCGGTCCCTGCAAAAGGCATGAAAAAAACCGCCTTGCTGACGAAGCGCGGCGGTTTTTTTGATCAGAAAAGGCTACAATTCCCTGCCGAAGGCTCCCCTGTAGAGTACCAGCGCCAGCGCGGCGCTCAGAAAGTCCGCGATCAGCTGTGCGGCCAGGAATCCCTGATACTTCGCGACGGCCGTAGCTGTCAGGAACACCGCCGCGAACAGAAGCCCCTGCCGGCTGAGGGACATGGCCAGCGCCTGCAGCGCCTTGCCGCTGGCCTGAAACAGGCAGGTATACAGCAGCACCACGGCGCAGAATACCATCCCGGGAATGAACCAGCGCAGCATGACCGCACCGTCGGAGACGATCGCAGCTTCCTGAATGAAAATCCGCATCAGCGGCGTAGCCAGCAGGAAAACCGCCAGGGATTCCGCCAGGGCCAACCCGCACAGAAAGATCGTGCAGAACCGCAGCAGGCTTTTCAGCTTCTCCCGCTCCCGCGCGCCGTACAGGAAGCCGAACAGCGGAACCCCGCCGAAGGAAAAGCCCACCAGGATCAGCTGCACCACCATGGTCACCTTCAGCACGATGCCCAGGGCGGCGATCTTCTCATCCCCGTAAGGCAGCAGAAACTGATTCATCATCACGATGCATACGCTGGAAGCGATGTTCGTCAGCGCCGCGGTAATCCCAACGCTGAAAATCTGTCCAAGCTCCCGGCCGTTCACCCGCACCTTCCGGAGTTCCACCGACAGGGTTTTGCTTTTCTTCAGCACAAAGTACAGGCTCAGCCCGTCCGAAAGCGTGTAGCCCAGCACCGTAGCCAGCGCCGCGCCGCGGGCTCCCCAGCCCAGCACGCTGATGAAGATCGGATCCAGCACGATATTCAGCAGCGAGCCGGACACCGTGGCAGCCATCGACAGGGTGGACATACCCTCGCTGCGGATCAGATTGGTATGGATGAACGAGAGAATCACCAGCGGCGCGCCGGCGATAATCACCATATAATAGTCTTCCGCATGCCGCATGGTGTTCTCGCTGGCTCCCAGCAGCCCCAGCATCGGGCGGCGCAGCAGCAGCATCGGCACGGCGATCACGGCCCCGGTCACGATGGACAGCCAGAAGCAGAAAGAACTTACCCGCTGCACGCTGTCCCGGTCTCCCTTTCCCTGCAGTCTGGAAATCAGGGAGTTTCCGCCCTGCCCGTAAATATTTCCCATGGCCATCAGCGCGGTGAACAGCGGCGCGCACAGAGATACCCCCGCCACGATCATGGGATCGTTGGTCCGGGCGATGAAGTAGGTATCCGCCAGATTGTAGATCAGCGTGATCACCATGCTGAACACGACCGGCAGAGCCAGTTTGAAATAGGTCGGAATCAGTCTGTCCGTGTCAAAGATGCGCTGCGGTTCCGTTGTCTGCTGTTCCATCGTTTAACCCTTTCAGTCCCCGGACCAGCATTCGTTCTTCAGGCTGCCGTCCCGGTATGTTTCCTCGTAGGAAGGCTGTTCTTCCTCCTCGTCCGGAATCTCGTCCGACCAGTTCTGTTCCTTTTTTTCGTTCGGATCCATGAAATCGTCCTCCTCCGTATTCAGCCGGCCCCGGCTTCAGATTTTGCTGTCGATCACGGTAATCAGATCCAGCACGCACTCCAGCTCTTCGGGTTTGATTCTGTCACAGTCTTTTCCTGCCAGCACACAGTCTGTGAAATACCGGATTTCATTGAAATATGCATTCGTCGACGGCAGGTTGATGCCGTTCTCCTGGGGAGCTGTCTCTTCCTCCATGGTCTTTGCGCTGCCGTCCGCGGGATAGACGGTGAGCTTTCCGCCCCGGTATTCCATCACCGCCCGTTCAAACTGGAAGCGGTACGAGGACTGGAACGCGTAATTGCCGGCATACCAGGCCGCCTCCGTGCTGACAAAGAATCCGGGGTATTCGTACACCGTCGTGAAATAATCCTGCGTGTCTGTTTTCACCCGGTGGCAGATCATATTCTCCGGCTTGCCCAGGGTATAAACCAGGAAATCCAGATCATGAATGTGCAGGTCGAAGGGGACCAGTCCGCTCTTTTCAGGCACGGTCATCCAGTTCTCCCAGCTCCATTTCGGAGTATTCCCCAGCCTGGCCATGTGGCCGCTGAGGAGTTTGCCGTATTTCTCCGTATGGATCGCTTCCCGCAGGGCCTCATACTCCCGCCAGAACCGCAGCACCTGGGCTACCATGAACCTGCGTTCGTTTTCCCTTGCGGCCGCATAAACCCTGGCCACGTCTTCCCGCTTCAGGGAAATCGGTTTCTCAGCCAGAACATGAATTCCCCGGTTCAGCGCTTTGACGGCGAAATCAGCGTGCAGATAAGTCGGCAGGCAGATATCCAGGATATCCAGGTTTTCCCTGTCAAGCATTTCGTCAAGATCCGTATAGACACGGGCGCCGGTCGCTTCGGCTCCCTTCCGCGCCTGCTCTTCCCGGATATCGCATACGGCGACGATGGCCGCTTCCGGGATCTGAGACCAGGCTGCGATATGGGACTGGGAGATTCCCCCCAGCCCTGCCATACCGACTTTCAGCTTTCCCGTTCCTTCTTTTTCAAGCTGACCGATCAGCCCGGACAGATACTCCTTTGTCTCGAGGATGTCCCTGATCTGCTGCTCTCCGGAAATCTCGCGCTCGATCGTCAGGCTGCCGTCAAAGCCGGTTTCTTTCAGCCGCTTCAGCAGCAGCGGGAAGTTGACCTTCCCCTCGCCCACTTTGACCTCTCTGCCCAGCTCCAGTCCGTCGGTCGGATAGAGGCCGTCCTTGGCATGCACGCCGCGCACCAGTCCGCCCAGCACGTCCAGGGCGTCCACCGGATTTGCTTTCCCGTAGAGGATCAGGTTGGCGGGATCCAGGTTAATGTACAGATTGCCCGTGCCCACGGCTGTAAACAGCCGCAGAAGCACCACAGGCGTTTCCTGGCCCGTTTCAAACAGCAGGTTCTGGCCGTTTTTCTTCAGTTCCTCCGCGAGAGCCTTCACCGCCGACACCACGCCCGGCCATGCCGGATCCGTCATGTTCTCGGGAATGAAACCCATATGGGTCACCACGTCCCGGACGCCGATCTTCCGGGCATAAGCCGCGCCGTCCAGCAGGTCTCTGATGCGCTCTTCCCGGTACAAAGCCGGGACGATTCCCAGGGTTTCCGGTCCTTCCGTAAAATTCCAGCGTCTCGGGCCGCTCCATCCGCACCAGAACGCTGTGATCTCCACACCGAATTCCCGCGTCAGCGCGTTGACTTCCGCCGCGTTTTCGTCATTCCAGTTTCCGGGATCCCAGCTGACAAGCTGCCCGTGGCGGAACCCCTGCGCAGCGACGTCCGCAAAAATCCGTCTCATCTTCTCCACACCGCTGTGGGGAATAATAATTCCTACATTCATGGCTTTTTCCTCGCATTCGTTTTTGTTCCGTCCTATTATACACTCCGCTCCCGTTCATATCAAGGGTTGTCACTTGACTTAGAGCCCGGTATAAGGTATATAAATGAGTCAGAAAGCGTCACAGACCTTGTTTGTACCCGGCTCAGCCGGGTTGGAAAAAGGAGGATTATCTGATGGAATTCAAAGATCTGATTCTTGCCCGCCGGAGCGTCCGGAAATACGCGTCCGCCATTAACCACGAGGATCTGGAGGCGATTCTGAAAGCCGCCCAGAAAGCGCCGTCCTGGAAAAACCAGCAGACGTCCCGCTGCTACGCGGTGGAAACGCCGGAAACGCTGGAGGATTTCCGCGCGGCAGCGCTGCCGTCTTTCAATCAGAACAGCTCCGCGCAGGCCGCGCTCATCGTGACGACCTATGTGAAGAACGTCGTCGGCTTCAGCGACGACGGAGCCCCCGTCAATGAAATCGGCAACGGCTGGGGCGCGTACGACCTCGGCCTGCACGACGCGTATCTGATCCTGGCCGCCCGGGACGCCGGATATGACACCCTGATCATGGGCATCCGGGACGCGGATGTCATCCGCGCGAAGCTCTCCATTCCGGAGAACGAGGAAATCATGTCCGTCATCGCCGTCGGAAAGAGCGCCGCGGAAGTTCCCGCCCGGCCGCGGAAACCCTTTGACGAAGTTGTGAAATTCTTCTGATTCTCAATACTGCTGATGAAAAGAGGCTCCGCGCGGGAGCCTCTTTTCCGTTATGCGCTGTTGGAAACAGTCCTTTTGTTGTCTGCAGCCGTCACTGGATAAATTCGTCTTTCACAAACCCATGCCACCGGTTCCATTCGATCTCTGTCCAGCCGTTTTCGGAGCCGTAAACATCCACGACCGTGCCGATGGGCAGTTCCAGGATCTTTCTGGCCTGCGTGGTCGGCCGGAAGCGAACGTTGATGACCGCTTTCCCGCCGGTTTTCCCGTTCTTCGCCAGAACAGCCGTACCGACAGGCGTTACCGTGTCCGGATAGATCAGTCCGGAGTCGGAAACATATCCCCAGGATGCCGCGCCGTAGCCTTTTCTGGTGGCGTTGTAGCGGTACCATGCCCAGCCGTCCACAACCTCGTCCACCACGATCACCAGACCGGTCTCCTCTTTGCCCAGGGAGTATGATTCTTTGTCCAGGCCGCTGCGGGCCATCAGGCCTCCGGTTTTCTCCCCGCCGACGATCGCCTTCCTGCTCTCCCAGAACCGGATCCACTCAAACTGCATCAGGCTCTCATGACCGTCCAGATCTTCCTTCCGGATCGTCTGTCCGTCTGACAGCAGAAACCAGGTATCGCTCTCTGTGCTCTCCGCCGCGCATGTGACTTCCCCGTCCGTCATCCGGTACATCCGGCGGATCATTCCCGCCGGATCGGTACGGTCGCCGATCAGCAGCACAGGCTGACCGCTGATTTCCGCAATCGCGTAAGCAGGTTCAGACCGGGGATCGTCGACGTAATCCCGCCATTCATAGGAGAAGAACGTGTCTTTGAAAGCGCTGTCGTAGTGCGGATCATGAATTGCTGCGCGATACTCTTCGATAACTGCTGAAAACCGTTCTTCCGCAGCCGCGGGACCGATACCGTTTTCCGCGCCGCCCCGAATGGCAAAGCAGAGGAGCAGCGACAGCACCATCCCGCAAATCAGCCATCTTGATTTCATTCTCATCATCATCCCGACTCACTTCAGTTGTTCCCGCATCCAATCCCGGATCGCGTCTGACATTTCCTCCAGATGCCCGTCGAAGCAATGGGTCGCTTCCGGAATCATCACCAGCCGGCTGTTCCTGTACCGCTTCGCGGCTGCCACGGCGGAGTCCCGCAGATCCGGCCCGTCCATTTCCCCCTGAACCACCAGCACGGGCCCGTCGTACCGGTCGATGGCTTCCTCCACATGAATCGTCTGCGCCACGCGCACATAATTGTTCCCCAGGACATGGCTCTCCCACACGGTCATTTCCTCCGGAATATGATCCGGATCAAACTTCGTGCCCAGCAGTCCTCCGCTGCGCGCCAGCTCCGGAATCATGCAGGCCGGCGCCAGGGCGATGATCCCTTTGATATATTCGTGCTTCAGCGCGCCGGCCAGAATCACGTTCAGCCCGCCCTGGGAATGGCCGCACAGATAGATATCCGTCACAAAGTCCAGGCCCCTTGCGTAGTCGATCACGGTCATGGCGTTGGACATCCACTTGAACAGCGTATGATTCCTGAATTCGCCGTCGCTGTTCCCGTGCCCGTACATATCCACCCGCAGCGTCGCGCACCCGAGCTCCCGCAGTGTCTCCGCCGCCGCCAGCAGATGCTGCTCCTCCATATGGCCGGTGAAGCCGTGGATGATAATCACCAGCGGGCAGCGCTCCGCTGCCTGCTCCGGCATCTCCAGCTTTGCGTTCAGTCTGATTCCGTCATCCAGTATATACATGTGCCTGTCTTCCCTTCCCTTTTTTCAGCAGTATACCATGAACCGAATCCCATGAAAAGCCTGTTCTGCCATGTTCTCCTTCCTTCCGGGCCGTTCGAGGTGCTTTCTTTCCTTTTTTCGTTCTTGTTTCTGTCCTCTGTTTATGTTAAGCTCAGGCACAGAAGAGAGGTGTTTGAACATGGCAGCTTCCAAAGAAACCTATCTGTCCCCGCTGGCTGATACACTTGCCCTGCGCTGGCCTGCGAATCACACGGTGAATATCGTCTGCCACGGGCACAGCGTGCCCTCCGGCTACGCCTGCACGCCCCTGGTACGGCCCTTCAGTGCTTATCCGCATCTGCTGCACCGCCTGCTTGCGGAGCGGTATCCCTACGCGGTCGTCAATGTGATCGTCACAGCGATCGGCGGGGAGAACAGTGCACAGGGCGCCGCCCGCTTTGAGCAGGACGTTCTGTGCCACCGCCCGTCGCTGGTGACGATCGACTATGGCCTGAACGACCGGGGAATCGGTCTGCCGGCGGCAGAGACGGCCTGGCGGGCGATGATCGAATCAGCGCTTGCCCATGATGTCCGGGTCATCCTGCTCACACCGAGTCTGGACAACAATCCGGATTCCACGGAGCTTCTGCGCCACGCGGAGCAGATCCGGCGCCTTGCGGACGAATACGGCACGGGCCTGGCTGACAGCTTTCTGGCTCTGACCCGGGCGCTGGAGCATGGCGAAGCGCTGAATAACCTGCTCTCCCACGTCAATCATCCCTCGCTTCGCGGGCATGAACTGATCGCCCGGGAGCTGGCAGCCTGGTTCCCGCCGCGATAAAGGTGCTTGCAGCAATGAATTTCCTTTCAGGGGGGCACGGCCGTTTTGCCGTGCCTCCGGTTGTTCTTACCGCCGTTCCGGCTTATAGTGTATCTGTTTTTTCCGGCTTCGTGAACCAAAGCCGCCGCTGAACCGTCTAATATGTGTAAACCGCATTGCAGGGAGGATGAACGAATGACTGGTGAAGCCTTCGGGAAGGCCGTGACCGAAATGGTACAGACGCTGTACAGGGTGTCCTGCAGCCAGCTGTCCGTGGAAGCCGACCGGGAGGATGCTGTCCAGGAAACCCTGCGGCGGGCATGGGAAAAGCGCGCTTCCCTGAAGAACGATTCTTATCTTCGTACCTGGGTCATCCGGATTTTGCTGAATGTCTGCCATGATATCCAGCGGGAAAAGCAGCGGATGGTTCCGACCGAGGTCCTTCCGGAACCGCCGGTCCCTTCCGGCAGCGATTCCGTGGATCTCAGGGCGTGCCTGCTGCAGCTGGATGAGCGGGAACGGATTCCGGTTCTGCTGTATTACATTGAAGGATATGATCTGAAGCAGATCGCGACAATCCTTAGGATTCCGCAGGGAACCGTGAAATCCAGGCTGAGCCGGGGACGCAGGCAGCTGAAAAGCATTTGCAGAGAGGAAGTGTTTGAGCCATGACGCGGGCGGAAGATTTCAAAAAAGCGTTCGGGCCGGCGGATCCCGGTTTTGAAGCAGCTGTGCGGCAGACGGTTCAGGAGCTTACGGAACGGGAAGAACAGCATAAAGTCCTCAGTATGCGGCGCGTATGGGTGCCCGTGATTGCCGCTGCGCTGATCATGATGCTGGGTATCGGCATCGCGGCGTCGAACGGCCGCTGGGGCGTATTCAACTGGCTGGATGAAAACCGTTCCGGTGAAGCGGTGCATACAGAGACGCCTGCTTCGTACGAGACCGCAGAGCCTTTCCTGTCCCCTGTGGAGACGCAGTACGGAGCCATCACCGTTCGGGAAGCGCAGTCTGACGGATTCGGGATTTATCTGTCCGTCCTTTTCACCCCAAAGGAGGAAGGTGTCCTGGCCCTCGGCCCGAATATCAACCCCTTCGAGGACGGGCCTGAAGCCGTCGGAATCGATCCGGATCAAAAAGGCCAGACACTGGCAAAATGGGCTGTCAGCCACGGATATCATCAGCTGATCCGCGTCTGGCTGCATTCCATGCCGGATCTGAAAATCCCTGAAGAGCTGACGACCGAGGACGAAATTGATGAATTTATGGACGAGTACGGAGTAAAATCCAAAAAAACCGCCAGCGGCGCGTATGTGCTTGACCGTGTTCCCTTCGGGCCGGATTTTGATTCCTATATCAGCAATAAGACGTTGCTGGAGGAGGACGGCTCCACCCTGATGATGGTTGCCGGCGGCTGTGTAAGCCATCAGGAAGAATACAGGCTGACCTGGACAGCCGTTCCGTATATCATGAATGAAAACGGCACATCGAACACAGTTGAGCCTGAATACAGCCTGAAAGACTGGAGTCAGGGACACATTGCAGTGCCCACTCCGGCCGGCGTATCCGGCAGCCCTGTCGTTCTGGCCCGTTACGCGGGGATCATGTCTTCGCCGGAAAGCAGCGAGGAAGCCGACCCGGTCACCGTGGAACTGATCAGAACAGATCTCAACGACTATATCCGGATTCAGTGCCCGGATGATCAGGACCGGCGTTTCCTCGCGCCGCTTCTGGATCTGGAAAGCGGAGAACCCTTTGCGCATTCCCAAATCCAGATTAACTCCGTCCAGGAGGAGGCCGGGAATCTGGTGTATACCAAAAGCTGCCAGATCCGGGAGGATCTTCCCGACCGGCTGATCATCAGATGGTACGATTCTGATTTCAATTATGAGACGGTTATCGAAAGAACAGATGAATGAGCAGAAGATTCGCGAATAACAAGACAGAGTCTTCGTTTACACCCTGCATCATCCGAATCAACAGTTCAACTGCATAGAGCATTCGGTTCATACCCGGATTGTCCAGGCTGACATCCGATTACGCAGCACAAGGCACCCCCGAAGATCAGGATGTGATCCCAGAGGTGCTGTTTGTAATCCGGTTGTTCGTTTTTCGTTCAGACATGCAGGAACCGCGTGGCCGGGTCTTTATTGCCCGGGACGAATAATAAACTGCACGGATCTTCCTCCGCCGCCGGTGTACAGTTCCAGATCATCCATTCCTTCGGTATATTCAACTACTCTGTACGTAAGATAGCACGTAATTCCTTCCCGATTCAGCCGTTCCCGGGCTGCCTGCGCCGCGGCGATTTTCTGCTCATAGTAGTCCTTCATATCCGGACTCTCGTTAGCGTACTCCCGCATCTTCCGATCATATTCATCCTTCAGCCAGCTCAGATCAAACTGCCCGACGAAATATACGTCGCCCTCGGCCGTGCGGAACATATCCATGCTGCTCCCCATGGAGAACATGTCGGCGACGTTCTCGATTTCGGGAGAATCAAGGAGAATACTCGTCTCCGCATAATCGATCAGCAGAAGACGTTTCCGATTGTCGTCCATCATCCCGGACACCGGGCCGTAACCGGGAATATGGCCGTATCCCCCGGGGCCATCAGCAAGCCCGATGTCTGTGCGCCAAAGCCAGTGCATCGCCCGGTCTTCGCTGTCGTCGGTCACAGCCGTGGATCCGCCTTCGCCGATATAGCTTCCGTCCGTATCCAGCGCCCACATGCTGTGTAGTTCGTCCTTCTCAGGATTTTTCGGCGCGGCCTTGAACGAAATCGTCATGATGTCCGCTTCCGGCGCCCAGGATACATCCTGAATGATCACCTGTACCTGATCGTCTTCACATTGCACCTGTTCCGGGTTCTCGGTCAGATTGGCCATGATCGCCTCATACACTTCGGGTTTGTCTTCCTTTTCGAAGACGTTCCTGTTATTCCACCACCATTCCTGATTGTAGATTATTCCGGCCGCCACAGCAGCCGCGGCGATCAGCGCCAGCACGATCGCGAATACCAGTCCCGCTGATATTTTCTTTTTCACAATGATCCCTTCCTTTCCGGAGACGGCAGCGGCGGTAAAGGCCAGATGCGTTTCCTCCGGAACATCGCCGGCCATTCGGTTCAGCCGTTCACGCAGTTCCCGCTCTGTCATTTGCCTTCCGCCTCCTTCCCCTCCAGACTCACACGAAGCGCTTTCCGGGCCTGAGCCATCCGATACTTGACCATGCTGAGGGACGTGTGCTGCACTGCGGCAATCTCACGCAGGGAGAATCCTTCCAGATAATGCAGCACGATAGGAATCCTCTGTTTCTCAGGCAGCGTTTCCAGCAACATCCGCAGCTCGGGATCGTCCTGTTTCGGCGCAGGCATGTCCGGAAAGGTGCTCATCGGAATTTCCCGCGCATTCTTTCTCCAGATCATGCGGCATTCGTTGATCAGAATCCGTGTAATCCAGGCTTTGAAGGATTCTTCGTCCCGCAGCCTGTCGATATACTGCCAGGCTTTCAGCGCGGTTTCCTGCATGGCGTCTTTCCGGTCCGCTTCCGAACGGAGCAGCCCGCAGCTGATTCTGTAAAGAATCTGCTCGCTCTCCAGCAGCTTCTGTGTGAATCGTCGTTCATCCATCGTTGCGTCAACCTCTCGAGGTTATTCCGGTCATGACACATATATGATGCGCGGGAAAGAGAAAAAGTCAGGGCCTGCGAAAATAATATCACAGATTTTTGCTTTACGATTGCGGAAAGGCAGGAACCGGCGCCTGAATGCGAGGATCACGGATAAAGATATTTTCGTTTTCCGCGGGTGGAAAAAACCGCGCCGTTGGAGTACAATGGGAAAAACCGCCTGACCCGGCAGAAATGAGGAATGTGTATGGAATTATGTGCCCGTAAGGACGTGCCCGTGGAGCAGACATGGGATCTGTCCCTGATCTTTGCGGAAGAAAAACTGATGTGGGAAGAACTGGACAGGATGAAAGGCGTCGTGAAGCAGTTTGCCGAAACGTACGCCGGGAAGCTGAACGCCGCAGAGACGATCGTCAGGTGCCTTGACGAGATGGAAATCATTCAGGAAAAGCTCGCCCGCATCTGGTCCTACTCCGGACTGGCGCTGGAAGCGGATTATACGGACAACGCGCTGCGGGAGCGCGATGAAAAGGTCAGCGACGAGATCACCCGCCTGTACAGCGATATGGCCTTCGTGGACAGCGAAATCCTGCTGGCCCCGGACGCGGAGCTGGAAGCCGCGGTGAAAATCGCGAAAGGCTGCCGCATCTATCTGCAGGATCTGATCGCGAAAAAGGCTCATATGCTTTCTCCCGAAACGGAGAAGGTGCTGACCTCGCTGTCCCGCTCCCTGGAGGTTCCCTATACCGTGTACAACACGATGAAGCTGGCGGACATTTCCTTCGACCCCTTCACCGTCGACGGAAAGGAATATCCCCTCGGTTATTCCCTGTTCGAAGACAATTATGAGCTGGAAGCCGATACGAAGGTGCGCCGCGCCGCCTTCCGCGCGTTTTACGACACACTGCAGAAGTATAAAAACACCACCGCAGCCGCGTACAACGCCTGCGTCACCCAGGAAAAGACCATGTCCGAGCTGCGCAAATTCAATAACGTGTTCGACAGCCTGCTGTTCGAGCAGAAGGTAACACGGGAGATGTACGACCGCCAGATCGATGTGATCACGGAGCGTCTGGCCCCGCATATGCGCCGTTACGCGAAGCTGCTCCAGAAAAAGTACAAGCTGGACAAAATGACCTTCGCCGATCTGAAAATCGCGGTGGATCCGGAATACGACCCGAAGGTCACGATCGAAGAATCCCATCAGTACGTGCGGGAAGGCCTGGCGATTCTCGGGAAGGATTACGTGGACATGGTGGACCGGGCGTACCGGGAGCGCTGGATCGACTTCGCCCGGAACGTGGGAAAGAGCACCGGCGGCTTCTGCGCCGACGTATTCCGTCAGAATTCCTATATCCTGCTCAACTGGAACGACCGTATGGCGGACGTCTTCACGATCGCCCACGAGCTGGGGCATGCCGGCCAGTCCATGTACGGGGACGCGGCCCAGTCCTACTACGACTGTGATCCTTCCATGTATCTTGTGGAAGCCCCGTCCACGATGAACGAGCTGCTGCTGGCGAACCACCTGACGCACACCAAAGAGGACAAACGCTTCCGCCGCTGGGTGCTGTCCAACATGATCAGCAACACGTACTACCACAACTTCGTCACCCACCTGCGGGAAGCCTGGTACCAGCGGGAAGTGTACCGCATCATCGACGGCGGCGGCAGCGTCAACGCGGACGTGCTCAGCGATCTGTTCCGCAAAAATCTGGAGCTCTTCTGGGGCGACGCCGTGGAGATTCCGGAAGGGGCGGAGCTCACCTGGATGCGTCAGCCGCATTACTACATGGGCCTCTATCCCTATACCTACAGCGCGGGGCTCACGGTAGCCACCCAGGCCATGCTGCGCATCGAAAAAGAAGGCGAAAGCGCCGTGCAGGACTGGAAAAACTTCCTCTGTGCCGGCGCCACCCAGGATCCCGTGGGCCTGGCGAAAATCGCGGGTTTCGATATCACCACGGACGGGCCTCTCAACGCCACCATCGACTATATCGGTTCCGTGATCGGCGAGATCTGTAAGCTGACAGAGGAAATCGACGGGATCACGCTCGACTGACCTCCGCTTTGCCGCTGCAGCTGCAGGAATCATGAACAGAAACAAGCTCCCGGCCGCCGGTACAGAACCGGCAGCCGGGAGCCTGTATTGTTTTATCTTTGTCTCTCAGCCGAGCACGTCCCGGAACACACGCTCCGCGTTGCGGAAACTGATGTGTTCCAGTTCGTCCGGGGTAAACCCGCGCTGTTCCAGCGCATCAAAGAACGCCTGCATACGGTCGGCCGACGGAATCTCCAGGTCTCCTCCGATTCCGTCAAAATCCGTCCCGATGGCGGCGCATTCCAGCCCGCCGACGTCGATGCGGTGGCGGAGCTGCCGGGCCAGGTCGTCCGCTGTCGAGCTCTTCTGCTGGATTTCCTGCGTCAGGAATTCCGGACAGAAATTGATGCCCATGACGCCGCCGTGATCCGCCAGCGCGCGGATCATTTCGTCCGTCAGGCTCCGGGGATGCGGATTCAGCGACCGGCAGTTGGAATGGGAGGCGATAAACGGGCGGCGGGAAAGACTCGCCACGTCCCAGAAGCCGCCGTCGGAAAGATGAGATACGTCGATCAGCATCCCAAGCTCCTCCATGCAGGGGATCGCTTCCTTCCCGAAGGCGGTCAGGCCCTTTTGCATCTCCTCCGGGTCAGAGGAATTCGGGAAGCCAAAGCAGTTCGCGTGATTCCAGGTCAGCCCCATTACCCGGAAGCCCATTTCATGGAAACGGCGGATGTTTTCAAATCTTCCCTCCACAGCCCGGCAGTCTTCCATGGAAAGCATCCCGCTGAGTTTTCCCTCCGCGGCGTTGCGGGAAACGTCCCGCATGCTCCCCGCGGCGGCAAACACGTCCGGATGGGCCCGGACAGTCTGCTCAAAGATGTCATGCAGCTCCTGAATATACGCTTCGTCGCCGGGAAAGGGATCCCCGGAGTCCCGCGTTCCGTCGGGCGGGGGAACAAACACGGCATACAGCTGAAGCCTGCAGCCTCCCCGGAGATCTTTCGAGACGTCCGCCATCGCGCCGGGAAGGCTGAAAATATCGCTTGTGCTCTTTCTCCAGGCGGTATACAGGGTATCGCAGTGCAAATCGGCATACGGATAGAAACTGGCCATTCCGGAACCTCCCGATCCAATAAGCGCGCCTCAGACAGCGCCGAAGATGCGCTGCCGCAGGGCCCGGATATACTTCGCGTTGCTTCCGCAGCACCCGCCGATGTACTGAACGTCACAGTCCAGCGCGGGCATGCAGTCCTCCACAAAGGTCTCCACGTCGAACTGAACCGTCGTCCCGCCGTCCTGCAGAATCGGTTTGCCGGCATTCGGCTTGAAGATCAGCGGAAGATCCGTATACTGCCGGAAGGACGCGATGACAGGGACGGCCTTTTCCGGCCCCAGCGAGCAGTTGACGCCGATGGCGGAAACCGGCAGATCCTTCACGGTGTCCACATACCGCTCCACGGAATGGCCCATGATCGTCTTGCCCACCTCGGTGAAGGTCATCATCGAAAAGATCGGCAGACCATGTTTTGCCGCCGCCTGCACGGCGATGCGCATCATATCGGCGTCCATGAAGGTCTGCAGCACGATGACGTCCGGCTTTTCCCCGATGCCGGAGGAAATCTGCTCGTCAAACAGTTCAAAGGCCTCTTCCTCCGTCAGATCGCCGTAGGGCTCCAGCAGCACCGGCAGCGGTCCCACCGCCAGGGCCACCTTCGCCCGCGTTCCGATCGTTTCCCGGGCCAGACGGACGCCGGTGCTGACGATCTGCTTCACGGAATAATGCGTCCGCTTTACCGCGAGGCGGTTCGCCCCGAAGGTGTTCGCCAGAATGATCTTCGCCCCCGCGTCCGCGTATTCCGCGGCCAGCTCCCGGACGATATCCGGGTTTTCGATGTTATAGCGCCAGACAGGACCCCGGTCCTCCGTCTTTTCCCACAGGCTGGTGCCCACAGCGCCGTCCAGCAGCACGATGTCGTCTCTTCTCATGTTTTTTCTCCCTGCCGTCATCGGGTCTGTCTTTCTCATGCCTGCAGCCCGAAGGTCTTTTCCTTGAGATCAAGATAATAGAGATAGTCCTCAGGCTTCACGTTGGGCGGGCAGCGATGGTCGCAGAAAGGAATATAGCCGCCCCGCGCCACGTATTTCTCCAGCGTCTTCATGTATGCCCGGATGGCTTCCCTTCCCGCTCCCAGCTGCATTTTGTCAAAGCCGCCCATAATGCGCAGCTGTCCCTGATACTGATCCAGCAGCTCTCCCGGGTGGGCACAGCTGTTCACCTCATACGGGAACAGGCAGTTGATGCCGCCCTCCAGCAGATACGGCAGGATGGGACGCACGTCCCCGTCGCAGTCGGTGTACCAGATATCGATTCCGAACTGATCCAGCTTTTTGCGGATGCGCTTGTACCGGGGCATCACCACGTCCCGGAAGAACGGCACCGTCACGATCGGTCCGTTCTTGAAGCAGATATCCTCCCAGCCGGAGGCAAAGTCGAAGGTGAGGTTCCCCAGCAGCTGATCCAGCGAGTATTCCACCAGCCGGCAGCAGGTTTCCACCATATCCTCCACCATCTCCGGATAATCATAGCAGGCGTAGGCCAGCCCCTCGAAGGTCAGCATATCCCGGATCTTTCCGATCATGGAGCCGCAGTCTATTCCCAGCGGATAATCCCGGTCTTCCGGATGCTGCGCCTTCAGGGCCTCGATGTCCAGTTTGCGCTCCGGACGGCTGATGTCGAAGTGTTCCTCCTTCACGCGCTTCCAGTCCTCCGGCGTGGTCACGGAGGATTTCAGATAGTGCGGGATGGTATCCTTTCCGGAAGCCATCACCTCCGCCATGAGACCGTCCCGGTTGATCAGGATAATCTTGTTGCCCCGGCGGCCCACTTCCTTCTGCTCAAAGGGCGGGCACATCCAGTTGACCCCGCTGACGGTCGCGATCCGGTCAAAGCTGAAAAAGATATCAGCTTCAGCGTTGTTGGTGATCCCGTTTTCATAGAACAGCGGCCACTCCCGGAAGTTTTCGTTCCAGTAGCCGAATTCCATGTTGAAGCAGCGGTCCACGGACTGATAGTGCATCTGGCGGTTGAAGCGCTCCCGGGCGGTCATGGTTCCCGCCCAGGGCTTCCGGATGGGCACGATGTCCTTCATGTTCCGTTCTCCTCTCACTGCGCGGCCAGGCAGAACTCCAGCGCCTTGTTCGCCGCGGTGGCGGCATCCGGCGTGCAGGCGTCCGCGCCGATCTTCCGGCAGAATTCTTCCGTCACAGGGGCGCCGCCGACCATGATCTTCACCCGGTCCCGGATCCCCGCCGCCTCCGCCTGCTTCACCACGTCCGCCATCACGCCCATGGTGGTGGTCAGCAACGCGGAGCATGCGATGATCTGGCAGTTCTCGTTTTTCGCCGTTTCCACAAAGGTTTCCGCTGACACGTCCGTCCCCAGATCGATGACCTCGAGCCCTTTGCCTTCCATCATCATCCGCACCAGATTCTTGCCGATGTCGTGGAGATCGCCTTCGACTGTCCCGATGCACACCTTCCCGCTGGCTTTCACGCCCTCTTCCGCCAGCAGGGGCTTGAGCAGCTGGGCGCCCTGATTCATCGCGCGGGCAGCCACCAGCACTTCCGGCACGAACACCTCGTTCTTCGAAAACTTTGCACCGATCACGTTCATGCCGTCCATCAGGCCTTTTTCCAGGATTTCCTGGGCGGGAATCCCTTCGTCGATCGCCTGCTGCACCAGCGCCTTCACGTCCCTTGCTTTTCCTGCCTGCAGGTTCCGGGAAATTTCCTCCAGAATCATGTTCATTCTCCTTCCAATGATCGGTTACCCTTTGTAGTGCCGATACTTTTCAACCGCGTCCAGCACGGCCGCCATGTTCTCCAGAGATACGTCGTAATTGAGCTCCACGTTCAGGCCCAGTCCGCCTTCCCGCAGATACAGGCTCTCCACGCACGCCCCCACGTGATCGAACAGTTCCGAGCGGGTGGCAAAGGGGAAAAGCTGACGGTCCAGATCCAGGTTGATCGGTATCACCTGATCCTTCCGGCATACCTGCACCAGATGATCCAGCCCGTTTGCGCGGAACTGCGGGTTGATGATGTCCACGCCGCACTCCACCAGGTCCGGCATGATTTCCCAGATGCAGCCGTCGGTATGCATGTAGATCAGCTGATCCGGCTTATATGCCTTCACCAGGCCGTACAGCTTCCGGAAACAGGGCTTCAGATACCTGCGCCAGCGGTCCGGCCCGATAGCCAGCCCCTTCTGGGTGCCCAGATCGTCGCCGAAATACACGATATCCCCCATCCTGGGCAGGATCGCCGCCACCTGATACAGATTGTATTCCAGTACCTTGTCGATGAGCGTCCGGATCGTTTCATCCTCCTCCGCAAACCAGATCATAACGTTTTCAAAGCCGCACAGATCCAGCAGGCGCAGGTACATAAAGCCGTGGGGAAGCCGTCCGTCCCGGCAGTCCGGGATTTTCAGGCTGTACACGTCCTCCTCCGTCTTCACGGGATGCCGGACGACGATCGCTTCGTTCCCGGCATGTTCGTTGTGCCACTCACAGTTCCATTCGTCGATATAGATGCCTTTCCGATAGCTGGCAGGCATCTCCTCTTCGATGCGGCTCAGGTCCTTTTTGATCCCGCCGAAAAACTGCGGGTACTGATCCGCCAGACGCTGCAGCTCCCTGCCGTATTTCAGCCACGCGGCGGGCAGAAAACCTACGGTTACGGGGATCGTCTCCGGCGATTCCATCCGGATCGCCTGCTCCAGTGTTGACATCCGCACTCCTCCTGTCGAAGATCACCGCGGACACGGTTCCGCTCAGGATCATTCCTGCTCAAACATCATCCGGTCCATATAGTGCTGATTGAATCTCGGATTTCCGCCCAGGTTTACATGCGCTGCCGAAGCGGCGATCTGCCGGGCCTGCTCCTGGAGGCTTTTGTCCAGCAGCAGCCGCGCCGCGCCGGTCAGCGCCGCGTTGCCGATCACCCTGGCCCTTTGCGTCAGGACCGCCGGAAACAGACCGATAGCCGCCGCGCTCCGCACGTCCATGTGGCTTCCGAAGCCGCCGGCGATATAGAACGTGTCCACCGCCCGCGCCCGGATCCCCGCGGTTTCCAGCAGCGTTTCCACCCCCGCCGCGATGGCCGCCTTGGCCAGCTGAACCGCACGGATGTCGCCCGGCAGCAGGCGCACGTCCTCCGCGAGCGTCAGCGCTTCCTCCTCCATGGCGCCTGTCTCGTCCACCTCACCCAGCACAAGGGCTGCCGCCACCGCGTCAATCAGGCCGGAACCGCATACGCCCGCGGCTTTGGCGCCCGCGATGGTATGCACGCCCAGCCGGCCGTTTTCGACCCAGACCCGGTCAATGGCGCCCGCCACGCTTCCACAGCCGCAGGAGATACCCGCTCCCTCAAAAGCAGGGCCCGCCGCTGTGGAGGTGACCAGCAGCTTCCCGTCCTTCCACAGCGCCAGTTCCCCGTTGGTTCCCACGTCGCAGAGCAGCGCTGTTTCCTCCCGGCCGCACATGCCCGAGGAAAGGACGGCGCAGGTGATATCCGCTCCGACAAAGGCATGCATGCAGGGAGGCAGATACGCCTTCCTGCCGCACAGCTCCGCCGTGCAGTCAAACAAACAGTCCGCCTCGAACGGCGCCCGGGAAAGCGCCGCCGGGTTCCGGCCGGTCAGCAGATACAGCATGGTGGTGTTTCCGGTAACCACCATGGATTCCACCTGCTCACTCCCGATCCCCTTTTCGGCGCAGGTCCGGGATAGAAGCGCGCTGACCGCGCCGGTCACCTGGCCCCGCAGCCCGGCCGACTCCCCCGCCATCGCCGCGCCGATACGGCCCATCACGTCCGCCGCCACGGCGGACTGCGGATTAAGCATGCCGCTTTCGGCCAGGCAGGCCCCGGTCTGCAGGTCGTACAGGCTCAGCACCACCGTGGTGGTGCCGATATCCACCGCAGCCCCGTACCGGCCCGGCATCGGGGCAACCGGCTGCAGGCTGCCCGCGTCTCCCATCTCGATCTGCTGCAGGGGCCGGCTTTCCGGCAGAATTGCTTCGGCGTCCCCCGTCAGCACAGCCTGGCAGGCCAGCCGGACGCCGGCTTTCCGCTCCGCCGGAGCAGGCGGGGAAACCTGCCCGCTCAGTACGACGGCACATTTGCCGCAAACACCCCGCCCGCCGCAGGGCTGGAGAAGGTCGATACCATGCGCCTTCAGCGCTTCAGAAAGCCGGCAGCCGGGCTCAAACGGAAGAATCACCTGCGCGCCGCCGCGCGTTACCCTGAGCTCAGCCATGTTCCCGCTCCGTATAAAGCACCATCCCGAAGTAGGTGACCGTGTTTGCCCCGTTCACATACTTCATCGACGTATGCTTCGTCGTATTGTACACATCCATGCCGCAGCTTTCCAGCGAAGCCATCGCGCGGTCCGGGTGGCGGCAGGGTTCTTCCGTGGCCTTGGCGCAGGTCGGGCACAGGCCGCAGCCGCCGCCGGATAAATGCAGCGCGCCGTCTCCGAAGACGGGGCGAAGCGCGTCCAGCAGCCGCTGGGACAGCTGCACGAGGAGCTTCTTCGCCTCCGCCATGCCCTCGATGTCGAAGCTGTCCTCCAGGGGTGCGATGACCTGATAAAAAAGGCCTTTCTCATAGCCGCGGATTTTTCGCATCAGCTCGTCCACCGGGCCTACGTCCGGCGGGCACATGTAGCATTTTCCGTATGCGCCGCAGCGGTTGGCTTCGCACATAGCGCGGAATTCCGCATTCAGCACGATGGATTCCTGCCCGATGATCTCCGCATGCGTGGCGCCGCAGTCCAGCGCGGTCTGAATCAGCTGTTCGTCCGTCATACCGGCACCTTCCCCGTCCGTGTTTATTTTGCGCTCATCTCTCTGCAGGTTATTATAATACAAGAACCGGCTTTTGCAAACCGGTTCCGCCACGATTCAAAAGAAAAACCCCCGGAGTGTGATTCTCCGGGGATTTCTGTGTGGCTCAAATAGGACTCGAACCTATGACACTCCGGGTATGAACCGAATGCTCTAGCCAACTGAGCTATTGAGCCGGATGGTTGCGGGGGTGGGATTTGAACCCACGACCTCCGGGTTATGAGCCCGACGAGCTGCCAGCTGCTCCACCCCGCGTCACGCCGCCTTTTACAGGCGGCGAAGCATATAATACAGGAAGAAAGTCGGTTTGTCAAGCCTTTTTTTGCGTTATCGGACAATCTTCCGCGCTTCCAGATAATAGCGTTTTTCGTTAGCCTCGCCCATGGAAAACGTCTTCCGGGGCAGCGGTCCTCCGTTCTTTACCGCCGGAAACAGCATGGATTTGTCCATGGGCGGCAGCAGGATGCCGACCGCCTTTTCCTGCCGGACGATCTGGCGCACGGCGTCCTCCCCGTGCACATAATCCAGCTTCAGATCCTTCCGCCGGTCCAGCAGCTGCTGTACGGTGCCGACGGGCAGATCGTGCAGCGGCCGGGTAATCCTGAAGCGCCGGTCTCCCGCCTCCGTTACCAGCGTCAGGTCCGGATGCTCCGTTTCCTCCGCCAGGCCGGCTTCCGCCAGCATTTCCAGCGTCTCCTCCACGGTGACGCCGAAAAGAATCCGATGGATCGGCTCGAAGATCAGGGCGGAATCGTAGATGTTGTTCAGCTCCACCATGGCGTAACGGGCGGGGTGATCCGCCTGTTCGTCCTCCGGCAGGGTTTTCTTCACTTCCAGCCAGTGGGCCCGGGCGGTAGCAAGTGAATGGTTCCCGTCCCCCACGGCGAAGAGAATGCCGTCCTCCGGTGTGTTCCGCCGCAACGCGGCGATGGCATCCCGGATCCGGTCAAGCGTTTCCCCGTCCCCGACAGCCCAGCCCTGCGCTCTGCCGCCGTCCAGCATCAGGGTGGTATCGTACAGCGGGCGGAGGGATCCGCGGTTCGCGTACACCGGTTCGATCACCGTGCGGCCGGGATCGTCGCACAGCAGCAGCACGTGGGAAAGCTCCAGGGAAGCGCCCCGGCGCACCTTCTGGCGGGGCGGAATCCGGGAGAGAATGGTCCCCTCCGTCGGCCGGATCGGAGATTTGCTGTCCGCCGCGAAATCATAGTCCTCCAGATCCACGGTCAGCACCAGGCCCAGCCGGGTGCCGGACTGGGTCGTCCTTGCCAGCAGCACCATACCGCGTACTGTTTCCTTCAGAACGCCTTCGCGGAGATAATCCTCCATCGCCTTCTGAACAGCGGGAACCCGCGTTTCGCTTTCCTCCAGATAGGCTTCCGGAATAATCAGCCGCAGGGCGGAGGGAGCCTCGCCGGCGATCCGGTCCGCCTGTTCCCATTTGTCCGGCTGCGCCGTATACTGGTCGCAGGCGACCACGGCCCACTTTCCGAAATCAGTGCCCTCACCCGGCAGCAAAAAAGTCCCCGGCCGTACGCTCAATCCGTTCCACGCATCCATACGCCTGCTCCTTCAAAACATGATGGGCTATTCTACCATACTTCCCGGAGAAAGAAAAGCCGGGCCGCGGTATTCCGCGGCCCCGTTCTGTTTCTTCTGTATTATTCCACGGTATAGGTGGTATAGGGAATGTTATGCTCCTTCGCGTAGCTCTCCGCGTAGGTTCCCTCAACGACCCGCAGGCTCAGGGAGGTGCATCCCTCGAAGGCGTTCCCGCCGATGCCTTTGTAGCCGCCGTCCATCTCCACGTCGCCGGTTGCCTGCCCCAGGGTGATTTCGCCCATCGAACGGCAGTTTTTGAAGGCGTTGTCTCCGATCACGAAAACATGCTCCAGGTTGATGGTCTGCAGCCCGGTGCAGTCCTCGAATCCGCCGTCGGCGATGATCCCGACGGAAGCGGGCAGCCTGACTTCCCGCAGGGTATCCAGCCCGCCCTCCGGGTTGCCGATAGCCCCGGTATAGATGCACTCGATGCCGTTGGGGATTTCGATCACGGTCGGCCGGGTTTCCGCGCCGTCCTTGAAGTAGGTGAAGCTGTTGGTGACGCACAGATAGCCGGAATACGGCTGATCGCCGACCAGATTGTCGATCCACAGATGATAGTCGTCATACCAGAAATCATAATGGCAGAAGGATCTCAGTGCCGCGTCCATCGCCGGCGTGTTCGCGTTCACATGGGGGCGCAGATTGTTGAACGTACCGTTGAAGGCGCTGTATCCGATGGCCTGCACGTTGTCCGGCACAGACAATTCATTCAGGGAGGTGCAGTTCTCGAACGCATAGTCACCGATGGATTCCAGATGATCGCTGAGCGCAATATCCTTCAGCGAGACGCAGTTTTTGAATGTCGCTTCGCCGATGTATTGGATATTCTCCAGGTTGACGGTCTCCAGCGCTGTACAGTTTTCGAATGCCCAGGAACCCAGTTTCGTCAGGGTCGCGGGCAGTTTCACTTCCCGCACGGTAATCATCCCGCCGATCGCGCCGTTGCTGATGGCCTCGAATCCTTCCGGAATCTCGATCACGGTCGGTTTGGTTTCCGCTCCGTCCTTCTCGAAGGTGAAGCTGTTGGTTACCGCGAGGGAACCGGGGAACTCCATGTTCTCAGGCATGATATCCACAAACAGGTGATAATCGTCAAACCAGATATCGTAATGCACGAAGGACGCGAGCGCCGCATGCATCGTCCGGGTGTTGGCATTCAGCATGGGGCGGAATTCGTTGCTGTGCACTTCCGTAAATGTTCCCTTGAACGCATCGAATCCGATGACCTGAATATTGTCCGGAAGGTAGAAGCCGTTCAGCGCTGCGCAGTTCTCGAATGCGTAATTGCCGATCTCTTCCAGGCCCTTCGCGTTCTCGATGCTCTGAATATCCTTCAGGGAGGTGCAGTTTTTGAACGCCGCTTCGCCGATGTATTGGATATTCTCCAGGTTGACGGTCTCCAGCGCAGTACAGTTTTCGAATGCCCCGGAACCCAGTTTGGTCAGGGACGCGGGCAGTTTCACTTCCCGCAGGGAGTTGAACCCGCCTTCCGGGTTGCCGATCGCGCCGTTGGCGATCGCTTCAAACCCTTCCGGAATCTCGATCACGGTCGGTTTGGTTTCCGCCCCATCCTTCTCGAAGGTGAAGCTGTTGGTCACCGCGAGGGAACCGGGGAACTCCATGTTCTCCGGCATTTTGTCCACAAACAGATGATAATCGTCAAACCAGATATCGTAATGTACGAACGACGCAAGCGCCGCCTGCATCGTCTGGGTATTGGCGTTCAGCATGGGGCGGAATTCGCTGCTGTGCACTTCCCTGAACGTTCCCTTGAACGCGTCGTAGCCGATGGACTGAATATTATCCGGAAGGAAGAAGCCGCTCAGCGCCGCGCAGTTTTCGAAGGCATAATTTCCGATTGTTTCCAGGCCCTTCGCGTCTTCGATGCTGCCGGCGTCCCGAAGGGAGGTGCAGTTTTTAAACGCAGCTTCGCCGATGGTTTTCAGGCCTTCCCCGAACTGCACGGTTTCCAGGTTCGTGCAGCCCTCGAATGCTCCCTTGCCGATGGACGTCACCGACTTCGGAATCACTACGTTCACAATACTGGTGTCGCCCGCGAACGCGTACTCGGGAATCTCTTTGAGAGACGCGGGAAGAATCAGCTCGTCCGCCGCGGCGCAGAAACACAGCGCCGTCGTCAGCAGCAGCGCCGTCAGGAAAAGTACCCAGGTTCCTTTTTTCATAACAGTCCTTCCTCCATTTCCCTTGCGGGTGAACGGTCCGCTTTCCCCGGATTTCTCCATCGTCATGGGTATTCCGGTGTCAGAGGCCCGTTTCATGTTCCGTCAGCTGATTTTATAATAGTTGAAACCGCTGTCAAAATCAAGTCAAACTGTGTCATTTCTTACAGAAACGGCCGAACATTTTTGTGATCCGGACAAGGTTGCCAATTTTTTACTTTTTTCAGATAAATACCGCAAAAAACGCATAGACGAATGCGTTTTCCCGTGCTATAATCCATTCGTTCCGAAAATATCGCGCCGGTCAGAAGGTCGAATAATGATTGAATTGAACGAGATCCGGTCATTCCTGCAGTCTGCTGCCGGTGATATGAACATATGACAAGATTTGCTAACGGATACCATCCGGATGCGAAGGAGGAATCAGATCGTGGAAATCGATATCAATGAAGGCCTGGAGTTGTACCGCCAGACGCCCGGGGCGCTGCTGATCGACCTGCGGGAAAAGGAAGACTATCTGAACAGCCACGTGCCCGGCGCCATCAACATCCCCTATGCCGCCCTGCGTGAGGAAATCCGCACGGTGGCAACATTCCGGACGCCCATCTTTCTGTACTGCTATAACGGAAAGCGCAGCAGCCAGGCTGCCGCCATGCTTTCCTCCAGAGGATATTCGGAAGCGCGCGATATCGGAGGGATCGCTTTCTACACCGGAGAAACCACCGATCCGACCATGACCATCAAGGAACTGCGGGCGCAGCGGAACCTGAAGCAGGCCGATTTCGCAAAGAGCATCGGGCTGAGCACGGTGACGGTTTCGGCCTATGAAACCGGGAGGCAGAAGATCTCCGCCGCCTCCGCCGAAAAAATCCGCCAGATCTATCACGTGCAGGTGGTGGATACGCCCCCCGCGCCGGCGGAAGAGCTGCCTGACAAGCCGGTCGTGAAAGCCCCCGGAGCCGGCCGGAAAAAGAAGAAATTCACCTCCGTTAAGGAGCTTCGTTCCGCCTTCCGTCTCTCGCAGGACGGGTTCGGCTCCATCGTCGGGATTTCAGGCACGGCGGTCGGCCATTACGAAACCGGCCGGAGCAATCCCAGCCGGAAGATTCTGGACAGAATCCAGGCCGCCTTCGGCGTCGAGCTGATCCTGCCTGAAAAAGAGGGAAAGGCCGGAAAGCGCGCCGCGAAGGCCGGGGACACGGCGGAAGCCGCCGAAACCGTGGCGGAAGAAAAGCCCCGGAGAGGGCGGAAGGCCTCCGGCGCCGCAAAACCCCGGAAACCGAAGAAAGTATATCTCCCCGCGGTGGAACTGCTCAGCGGAGACGGAAGCGCCTACAGCCTGGCGGACATTCTGGCCCGCGCGGGAGAAGCGGAAACCCTCAGCATCCGGCTGGATGAGAAAAAAGCCGTCTGGACGCGGGGGGACGAATCCGGAGAATTTGACCTGTAAACACGAAGGAACCGTATCGGATCAGACAGGAGAGAAAAGCATGACCGTCACTGAGCGCTTTCTGAATTATGTTTCAGTGGAAACCACGTCCTCCGACCGCAGCGAAACCAGTCCTTCCACGCCGAATCAGAAGGTGCTGGGAGAGATGCTGGCCCGGGAGCTCCGGGAAATGGGCGTCGCTGACGCCCGGATGGACGAATTCGGCTACGTATACGGCACCATTCCCGCCAAAGGTCGTCCGGAGCACCCTGCTGTGGGGCTCATCGCCCACATGGATACCTCCGATGCCGTGAAGGGCCCGACCCGGCCCCGGATCATCCGGCAGTATGACGGCGGTCCCGTTACGCTGGACAGCGGCGTCGTGATCGAAGGGTTCGATTTCCTTCCCTCCCTGGCAGGGCAGGATCTGATCGTCACCTCCGGGGATTCCGTGCTCGGGGCGGACGACAAAGCCGGAGTGGCGGAAATCATGACCCTGTGCCAGCGCCTGACCGGGCCGGACGCGCCGGATCACTGCCGCGTCTGTATCGCCTTTACGCCGGACGAGGAAATCGGCCGGGGCACGGAGCATTTCGATCTGGAGCACTTCGGCGCGGATTACGGCTATACGGTGGACGGCGGCGCCCTCGGAGAGCTGGAATACGAGTGCTTCAACGCCGCGTCCTGCCGGGTATTGGTTCGGGGTGTCAGCATTCATCCCGGTTCCGCGAAGAACCAGATGAAGAACGCAGCCCTGATCGCCATGGAATTCGCCGGTCTCCTTCCGCCCTGGGAACGCCCGGAGCATACCGAAGGTTATGAGGGCTTCTATCATCTGATGGATATGCGCGGCGACGAGGAGGAAGCCGAGCTTCGCTATATCATCCGGGACCACGACGCGGAGCGCTTCGCCGCCCGGAAGCAGCGCATGCCGGAAATCGCCGCTTTCCTGAACAGCCGGTACGGGGAGGGCACCGTAACCGTGGAGCTCCGGGATTCCTACCGGAATATGCGGGAAATCGTAGAGAAGCACCCAGCCATTCTGGAAAAAGCCCGGGACGCTTTCCTCGCCTGCGGCGTACAGCCCGTGACCATGCCCATCCGGGGCGGCACGGACGGCGCCTCCCTCTCCTTCCGCGGGCTTCCCTGCCCGAATCTGTCCACCGGCGGATACAATTTCCACGGCCGCAAGGAGCTGATTACGGTGCAGGCCATGGAGAAAATGACGGAAGTGCTGGAAACCCTGGTGCGGAGCGCCTGAGCCGGCTGACTGATCTGAAACACATGAACGCCCCTCCGGAGAGGGGCGTTCGTTTTTTGATTCCGTTTTATTCGGATTCCGCTTATTCGTGGGCCCGGTAGATCAGCATCAGCAGGGCGCCGTCGCTCTGGGATTCGCCGACGATGCGGATCGGGAAATCGTAGCGGTTCACGAATTTCAGGTTCAGATAATCGTTGCCCACCGCGGCGTCGCAGTGAATCGGCAGATAGCTGGCGCCGCCGCCGCCGTGGGGTCTGCGCATCGTAATCTGGATGTTGGGCAGCTGAATCAGCACGTTATACAGCGTGCTGGACACCTGGCAGGTTCCGCCGCCGTATCCGGGCACCGCCGCCCCTTCCACCAGCACGGGCGCTTTCTGGTAACCCTTCCGGGGGTTATAGGGACCCATGACCTTGTTGGCGTCGAACTCCTGCCCGGGCTGCAGCGTCTGGGACACATACCCGCAGCCGATCTTGATGTTATGGATCCGGCTGATGTTCGTTTCCGACTTGGTCAGCTTGTAATAGCTGGTGTAGGCGGCAATGGGACTGTCCTCATACAGCTCCTCGTCCGTGGGAGAGACCGGGATCAGATCCGTCAGCTCATTGGGATCGATATAGCCGTAGCTGCGCATATAGTTGACCATGGCCCAGCCTTCGTAGAACTTCCAGATGCTGATCCGGGTGCCTGGGTTCAGGATGACCCAGTTGTTGCCGTCGTCCTCTTCCCCGGGCGTCTTATCCATGGTTTTCCGCACGTGGCAGGCTTTGGCGGTCGTGGCCAGATACTGATGCTTCTGCACGTTCAGCGGCGCCGTATGCTCCGGATCCAGCGTTTCGAAGGAAAGCCTGAACCATTCCCGCTTGGAATATCCGATATATTTGTCGTAGCGGACGATCATCCACACCAGCCCGACATACAGGATATCCACCTTCGTATCCTTTTTCGGCTTGAAAAGGCGCTTGCTCTTGACGTCCTTCTCGGTGAAGATGCTGTAGCCGGTCCGCAGGGTTCCCCGATAGACCGCCGGAGAATTCTTGTTGAAATCTTCCTTGGTCTTTTCCTCGTATTTGTTTCCCTCGAAGGCGTACATGCTTTCGTCTTCGCCTTCCAGCTCATTCAGCTCTTCCTTTTCCTGCTCGGACAGCTCGTCCTCCGCCTTCTTCGCCGCCAGCGCCGGCACGCAGAAGCTCCACAGCAGGCACAGGCAGAGCGCCGCGCAGATCAGTCTTCTCATCCTCATCTTCATTCTTCCTCCGAACTCTTATAAGGCGTCCAGTCCTGGGTCTTTCCCATTCCGACTCCGGCCGGCAGCACGCCCGCCTTGCGGCAGATGAAGCCCAGGTCCGCGTTGTAGTTCGCCCGCCCGCTTTCCACCGTCAGCTCGATGGACAGGCACGTCGTGTCGTCCGTCTCCTCCAGCACGGAAGAAATCAGGCGCACGTCCGGACGCTGTTTCGTGGGCCGGACCTCCTTCGGCGCCGTCACCCGCAGCGTGTACACGGCGGGATAGATATCGTCGAAGCGGTAGAAGCCGTACTGATCGGTCACGGTTTCCGCCACGGTTTCCCCGTTGCGCAGCAGCTCGATCCGCACGTTCGGGATGCCGGGCTCGTCGTTGTCCTGCAGCCCGTCCTTGTTCAGATCCAGCCAGCACACGTCGCCAAGCCGCCCGGAAAGCACGCAGCCCACATCCAGGCCGGTCAGGTCGCCACCCATCTTCAGCTCGATGGGATCGGAGGTTCCGGTCCGCCCGGAGGTATGCACCGCGATGGAGGTGAAGCCGTTCTGCAGGCGCTCGTCCTGCGGATCCACGGCGATGGAGCCCGACGGCATCCGGCTTTCGATCACATAGGTGCCGGGCATCAGCCTGCTGAACAGGTAGTCTCCGTCCTCGCCGGTGGTCATGGTCTGTACAGTGTTCCCCTGCTCGTCCAGCAGCAGTACCTCGACGCCGGGCAGCGGCTCCCGGCCTTCTCCCCGGTCGATCCACGCGCTGCCGCCCATGGAGGTGAAGCGGACGAAGCCCATCATGATTCCCTTCCGGGTTTCGTTCTCGCCCAGCGTGATATGCTCCATCACCAGCCGGTTTCCGTCCCGGGTGAAGTCGCTGTCGCCTTCCTTCGCTTCCATCATGTCCTCGTCCATTTCGCAGGACAGGGAGAAGCTGCCGGGAATCATTCCCGCGGTTTCGAAGCGTCCCTTCTTATCGGTTTTGAGCTTGCTGAACACGCTGCCGTTCTGATCGTCCGTCACGGTGATGACGATGCCCTTGGGCGTCGCTTCCCCGTCGTCATAGACGCCGTTGTTGTTTTCGTCCAGCCAGACGCGGCCTTTCAGGCCTGCCGGCAGAACGCAGCCGATCTCCTGGCCGTTCCGTTCCTGGCCCATCTCCACCGTCAGGGAAACCGTCTGCTCGTCTTTCCCGGGCTCCAGGGGCAGGTCCAGCCGGTCCGTCCGGCTGATCACCCGGCCTTCCGGCGCGCTCACCGTCAGCTGATACGTATCCGGATGCAGGTTTTCCAGCGTGAATGCGCCGTCCTCCCCGGTGGTTACGGTGACCGCTTCCAGGTCCGCCCGTCCGGGCGTCAGGGTAATCGCCACCCCGGAAAGCAGCGCGTTTCCGTCTCCCGGAACGCCGTCCGCCTCCGGATCGGCGAACGCGATTCCGCTGATTTTGCCCAGCGTCAGCGCGCCGCAGAGGTCCGCCGTCAGGGAATCACCGGAGCGAATATTCAACCAGCCGCCCCGGCCGGTATTTCCTTCGCCTTCGATCCGGTTGCCGCCTGCCGCCGTCTTCGCGAAAATGGCGCCGTCCGGAATCGTGTATTCCAGGCAGTAGCTGCCGGGCATCACCGCGTCAAAGAGGAAGGCTCCGTCTTCGCCGATCTCCGCCCGGAAGGCTTCCGTGCCGTCCTCCCGCAGCAGCTTCACGGTCGTCCCCGCGAAGCCGGCTTCGTCCGAATCCTGCAGGCCGTTGTCGTTCCGGTCCGCGAAGACAGATCCCCGCAGCACGGCCGGCAGAATCATGCCGATGTCCATTCCCGTGATTTCCTCGCCCAGCGCAACCGGGAAAAACTCGGAATACCCCTCGCCGCCGGTCCGGTTCAGAATCACGTTGCCTTCGCCCTGCCGCGTAAAAGCGTATCCGCTGAGGGCGGTCACCCGCAGGCTGTAGTTACCGGGCGCGATGCCGGTCAGCTCGTACTTGCCCTTGATGCTGGTCTTGTCGGAGGCGACGATTTCGCCGTCCTCGTTCGCCAGCGACACCAGGAAGCCGGACACGATCTTTTCCTTGCCGTTCATGTCAGCGGAGAAGTCGTCGTCCATATAGACGGTACCGGTCACCGTGGCGGGATAGATCGCGCCTACGTTCACTGTCTTCTGCTCGCCTTCCTGCAGGGTGAAATTCTCCCAGAAGTTCTCGCGCCGGTCCGGCCGGGCCTGGAAGTGATTGCCCAGCGGATCGGTAACCACCCGGGTGAAGTTCACGCCGTCCGCCGGCAGAACCGCGCGGATCTTGTAGGTATTGCCCCGCAGGCCGTCCAGCAGGTAGGTTCCGTCCGCCGCGGAGAAGGTCACTTCCACTTCTTCGTCCTTCGCCTGCTTGATCGCCGTTACCTTGACGCCGGCCAGGGGCTGCTCACCCTCGTCGTACAGGCCGTTGTAGTTCGCGTCCAGGAAGCAGCGGCCTACCACTCTGGCGGACCAGATAAATCCGATATTCTGGTTCTCCTTGTTTTCCTTGTCGTTCGTGTCGATGGTCCGGGCGCCTTTGACGTCGTCTCCGGAGAAGATGGAGCGCTTGTTTCCGCCCGTCTTGCTGTAGCGGGCGAACATCATCCCGTCCGGCGCTTCCACGGAAATCGTATAGAAACCGGGGCGGATCCAGTTGATCCGCCAGCTTCCGTCCTCCGCGGACCAGGTTTCATAATGCAGGCCGTTCTTCTGCCCGTCCAGCGTGATGTGAACCGCCGGCATCCGCGGCTCCCCTTCCTGCCAGACGCCGTCTCCGGAGGTGTCCATCCAGCAGGTTCCGCTGATATGCGGCGTCCGGTACAGCCCGACGCCCAGCTCCTTCTCCTGCCCCGCGGTCACCGTGAACAGGCTGCTGTCGGCCGATTCCTCCAGGGTTTCCTCGACGCAGCTGTAGCCAAGGCCCGTAAACTCGCTTTTCGTCGTAAATCCCCAGTCGGGCAGCGTATATACCCGCAGCCGGTAGCTTCCCTCCGGCACTCCCTCGGCCAGCGCTTCGCCGTTGTTGTCGGTTTTTCCGGCATACACAGCTTCCCCGGCTTCGTTCAGCAGCCAGAACCGGATGTTTGCGACGTTTTCTTCCGCAAACCCCTGTTCCGCATTCCTGTTTTTGTCGTTGAACGCACGGATTCGTACGGATCCGGTCTGATCCCCGGGCGTCAGAGCCGGCGGCTGCGGTTCCGCAGTCGGCTCCGCGACGGGGATCGGCGTAGGCAGCGTCCTTCCGCCGTAGTCGACGGAATCCTCCGCCTGCGCTCCCGCCAGCAGCAGAAGAGCCAGGAGCATTGTAATCAGGAGCAGTGAAATCGTTTTACGGTTGTTCATGTTCTCGTTTTTCCTCCGATTGCGGATCATGGCGCGCTCATGCCTGTGCAGAGCGCGCCACGAAGGATCCGGAATATAGGCTGTCCGGGCCGGGTGCGGCCGGGAATCAGGTGGACTTCTTTTCCGTTGTCCCGTCCGTCAGCTTCACGGTATGGCGGAATTTGTTGAATACGCCGTCTACGTAGGTATCCGTATACCCCTGCGGATAGGTCACATGCAGCACGTACAGGTTCTTGTTCAGGCAGCTCACGATGATCCGGCCCGCAACCTTCACGTCGTTGTCCAGGGTCCCTGTGTAGTTCACATACACGCCGTTGCTGTTCAGGAACGTTCTGCTGGCCGTGTTGGAGGAGCTGAACTTCTTGAATCCCTCGCTCCTGCGGGTATCCAGCATGCCTTTGATTTCCTTGTTCAGGTCGCTCTTGCTGTAGGTCTTGTTGACCGGGATCACGCGGATGGTCATGGTGGGCGTGTAATCCAGCGCCTTGTTCGGATCCGTCAGCGTGTAGGTATCCGGCTGGCTGTCGTCCACGATCCAGCCGGCCGGCGCTTCAAAGGTCAGATGCAGCGCGGCGGCTTCATAGGTGGCGTAACTGAAAGTCAGCTTCGGCAGGGGGGTCGCGGTCGGCTTGTCGATGGGGTCGATCAGCACCGGCGTCGCGCCTGCGTATTCGCTCTGCATGGTGGGCGGAGCGGTCACTGGAACCTCGGGTTCCGGAATTATTTCCGGATCCGCGTCCTCTTCCGAAGCGGGGTCGTAGCTTCCGTCGTCGTAGTCGTCGCTCACGCTGTCGACGACGGCGTTGTCAAAGGGGTCCTGCTGGGTGCTTTCCTCAGCGGTGTTTCCCTTGACCTGTCCGGCGCTGTCCAGCGTCGCGAAGGTCTGCTTCTCCTGGCACGCTGTCAGAAGCAAAGCGCACAGCACGAGCACCAGACACAGCATCCTCTTTTTCCACATAGACCATACCTCCATCCTGAATGAATTTCCGATCTTTCTTCCATATATCAGACGAATCGGGCGTCCGTTTTGTTTCACTCCGCTTCGTCCCGGTAGTACGGGTGATATACGCGGCGGTCCAGGCTGTAAATCTTCTCGCTGAAGGCGCCTTCCGGCGTCTTGTCCACCGCGGTTTTCATGGTGTTCATCCGGGAATCCATCATATCGATCCAGTGCAGCGCCTCCGCCTCCGGGAACATCGGCGCCTTGGGACTGCCGTACTCGCTTTCGCCGTGATGGCTCAGCAGCATGTGCTCCAGCAGCGCCACCGGTTCCCCGGTCACTCCGGCTTTTTCAGCCGCCCGGTTCAGGTTCGTGATGCCGCGCACCAGATGCCCCAGCAGCTGTCCGTCCCGCGTATAGTCCGTCACGTTGCCGGCCTTGTCGCTTTTCAGCTCCTCAATCTTGCCCAGGTCATGAATGATCACCCCGGCCAGCAGCAGGTCCGCGTTCAGCCAGGGATAGACCTCCAGCAGCCCCCTGGCCACCCGGAGCATGTCCGTGGTATGGTGCAGGAGCCCGCTGCGCTCCGCGTGGTGCATCCGCTGTGCCGCCGGGAACCATTCCAGGTCTTCTCCGGCGATTTCCAGCATGCCCAGGGTCAGCTTCCGCAGCTTCTCGCTGGTAAAGCCTTCCACCGTCTTCAGAATCTCGGACCGCATCTCCGCGGAGCTTCGCGGCGCGCTGGGAACCAGGCGGTTCATGTCCACACCGTCCTCCGGCACAGCCATCCGCCATTTCTCCACCCGCAGCTGCAGCCTTCCGTTGTATTCCTGAATCAGGCCCCGGATTTTGACTGCCGCTCCGCTCTCCGGTACCGGCTGGGTTCCGTCCCAGTTCCACAGCTTGCTGTTGATCTCCCCTGTCCGGTCCGCCAGATTCATGTCCACATAGTCGTTTCCCTTGCTGTCTTTCCGCTTTTCCGCGGTGCGCACCAGCAGAAATCCCTCGAAGCGCATATCCCGCTGCAGCTGACAGATCGTATAGTTCTCCATTCAGTCTCCTCTTCCGCGTTCATCAGAAAGGCGCGTCCGGCCCGGGTCCCCCGGGAACGGCCAGATTCGCGAAGGTCGTATATTCGCTCAGCCAGGCCAGCTTCACCGTGCCCAGCGGACCGCTCCGCTGCTTGGAAATAATAACCTCTCCGATGTTTTTATCCTCGGTATCCCGGTTGTAGTATTCCTCCCGGTGCAGGAACATCACCACGTCCGCGTCCTGCTCGATGGAGCCGGAATCCCGCAGGTCCGTCAGCTGCGGGCGCTTGTCCGTCCGTTCCTTGTTGGCCCGGCTCAGCTGAGCGCAGGCCACCACCGGAATCTTCAGCTCCAGCGCGATCGCCTTCATCTGCCGGCTGATTTCGCTGACCTCCAGCTGACGGTTCTCCACCCGCCGGTCCGCCTGCATCAGGCCCAGATAGTCCACCACCACCAGATCCAGCTGCTTGTCCAGCATCAGGCGGCGGCAGCGGGACCGCAGCTGGCTGGGGGTAAGCCCGGCCGAATCGTCGATATACATGGGCGCGTTGGACATCAGCGCGATGGATTTGGCGGTCTTGATCCAGTCATCATCCGTCATGGTGCCCTTCCGTACCCGCTGCATATCCACCCTGGCGTCTGAGCAGAGCATGCGCATCGCGATCTGCTCCCGGGGCATTTCCAGCGTGAAGACCGCTACGGTTTTTCCCTTGTTCAGGCTTGCGTAGGACGCGATGTTCATGGCGAAGGACGTCTTGCCCATGGAAGGCCGGGCGCCGATCACGATGAATTCGCCCTTGTGCATGCCTGTCAGCATGCTGTCCAGATCCAGAAATCCGGTGGGCACGCCGGAGATGCCGCCCTTTTGCCTGGACAGTTCCTCCATCTCCCCGTAGGTATTGACCAGCACGTCCTTCAGCGGTTTCAGCGTCTCTCCGCCGGCCCGGTTCATCGTAATATCGAAAACCGCCGTCTGGGCTTTCAGCAGCGTTTCCTCCACCGGGTCCTGCTGGCTGTAGCAGTCCTTCATGATACCCTGGCAGGCGCCGATCAGGCGCCGAAGCGTACTTTTTTCCAGGACGATGTTGATATAGGCTTCCACGTTGGCCGTGGTGGGCACCTCGTCGATCAGGCGCATCAGGTACCGGTCTCCGCCGACGCCGTCCAGCGTTCCCCGCCGGGCCAGCTCAGCGTGCATCGTGATCAGATCCGGCGGCGTCCTCGTCGCGTTCAGATCCATCATGGCCCTGAAGATCTCCCGGTGCTCCGGCTGATAGAAGTCGTCAGCCGTCAGCTGCTCCGACGCGCGGAGCACGGCGACGCTGTCCTGGAGCATCGCCCCCAGAACGCTGATTTCCGCCTCCAGGCTGTTGGGGGGCACCATGCCCCGGAGTTCTTCCCGCACTTCCATCCTGATCTGCCCTGTCCGTATTATTTCTTAATCGGCTCCACGTTCAGCTTCATGGGCGTGGTCACACCGGTGTAAAGCCATACGCTGATGTTGTACATCCCGACTTCGCGGATGGATTCGCCGATGTCGATCTTCCGCTTGTCCACTTCCACGCCGTGCTGGTTCTTCAGGGCGTCCGCCACTTCCGCGGCGGTCACCGAGCCGTACAGCCTTCCCTTTTCGCCGCACTTCACCTGCAGGGTGATCACTTTCCCCTTCAGGGCTTCCGCCTTCTGTTTGGCCTCCGCCAGGCGCTCCGCCTCCCGGGCTTCCTGCGCCGCGCGTTTCCGCTGTATTTCCTTCATGGCGCCGGGGGTCGCCTCCACGGCCAGCTTCTGGGGAAAGAGGAAGTTCCGCGCGTATCCGTCGCTGACGTTGACGATCTCGTCGCGTTTTCCCATGTTTTTGACATCCTTGAGCAGAACAACCTTCACAGTGATTCAGCCTCCTTTTTCGGGCGAAGATTCCTGGAATCCCTCCGCTGGTCAACCAGGCCCATGATCAGGGGAATAATCGGCGCCAGCACCGAAAGCACCACAGCCCAGATATGCCGGACCGCGCTGCGGATTCCCATTTTCTTTTCAATCCACAGCAGCAGGCAGATCCCCTGGATCACGTATGCTGCCCGGAACACTGCGGTGCAAAGCAGACCGAAGTACAGATCGATTCCGCCGTCGGACATGGCCGCGATCAGCCAGCCGACACACAGCGTGCAGATCGCCAGCCCCATGCCCCGCGGAATATACCATCTTTCCATGCCGGGTAGCACGCCGGCCTCGCCGTTTTTCCGGCGGCGCCAGTCCGGCAGCACTGTGCACAGCAGCACGGTCACCGCCGTATGATACACCAGCCCCTCGCACAGGGCGGCAGGCAGCGCCTCCTCCAGGCTCACCCGCAGGCTGAACAGCAGCTCGTTCCGGGTTTCCGGAGCCATGAGCCCGGTCAGCTGGAGAACCATATTCCAGGTCTCCGTCCGGTCCAGCCGGCTCAGCCCCATCCGGTACGCGTTCAGCAGAATCGCGTCCCGCTCCGGGCTGGCGTCGATCATATCCACCGTAGCCTGCGCCAGGCCGACGGTCACCTGCCCCTGGAAGGCGTTCATCATCAGCCCCAGCATGCCTGCCCAGGCCGCCAGGCACAGCCCCGCCCACAGCAGCGGCCGCGTCAGCTTTTTCTTCAGCGGAACGCAGGCGATCACGCCGCACAGCACGCACCAGGGCAGCAGCAGCGCCAGGCCGGGGCCCGGCGCCAGATAAACACAGGCTCCTGCGGCCATCAGGCATACAGCGGCAGGCCCGGTCCATCCGGCGGTGTAAGCCAGCGTCGCCGCCACGGGCGGCAGCAGGATCAGCGCCAGAAACAGGTACGGGAAGCCCTTCAGCGCGGCAATCAGCACCAGCAGCGTCAGCACGGCTGTGGGAATCCAGTTCTGCTTTATTTTCGTTTCCGGCATCCCGTCACCTCCATTGCAAACCTATTCATAATATTTTATCCTATATCCCCGCAAATTGCAAGCAATTCAAAAACGATCCGCCGGGCTTATGTCCGGCGGATCGGCAGTTCACAGTTCAGGTCGGATTATTCGGCTTTTTCTTCCTGCTCCAGATTCAGCAGATAGCCCAGCTTCTTCAGCGGCTCCTTCAGGGCGTCAACCACGCTCTTCAGGCCGTCTTCGTCCATATTTTCGAAATCCAGCGCCTTCGTCAGTTCTTCCACCTTCTCGGTCAGTCCGGCGACCGCTTCGTTCAGTGCGTCTTTATCTGCAAGCAGCGTCTTGATTTCTTCCGCCTTCGCGGCGATATCCGCCGTCAGGCTGGTTACGCTTTCGCTCAGCTCAGTCTTTTCAGCGGTCAGCTCTTCCACCTTCTTCGTCAGATCGGACTTTTCGCCCGCGCTCTTTTCCAGCTCCTCGATCTTGGCGGCGATCTCATCCTTCAGCTCCTGAACAGCCGCGTCCAGTGCGGTCTTGTCTCCCGCCGCGCTCTCCAGCTCCTTGATCTTCTTGCCGAGCTCCGTATTCAGGGTCTCCACCTTGGCCGCGATATCCGCTTTTTCAGCGTTCAGCTTTTCGATCTGGGTCGCCATGGTGCCTTTTTCAGCCACATGGATGCTCTCTTCCTCGGTCAGGGTCTCCACCTGCGCGGTCAGAGCTTCTTTTTCCGCGGTCAGGGTTTCAATCTCGGCTGCCTTCGCGGCGACGTCCGCCGTCAGGGCCTCGATCTGCGCCGCTTTGTCCGCCGTATCCTTCGTCAGGGTGTCGATCTGCGCAGCCTTGTCCGCCGCGTCCGCCGTCAGGGTGTCAATCGCGGCAGCCTTATCCGCCGCATCCTTCGTCAGGGTTTCGATCTGCGTGGCCTTGTCCGCCGCGTCCGCTGTCAGCGTCTCGATCTGCGCGGCCTTGTCCGCCGCGTCCGCCGTCAGCGTCTCGATCTGCGCCGCTTTGTCGGCAGCGTCCTTCGTCAGGCTTTCGATCTGAGCAGCCTTGTCCGCCGCGTCCGCCGTCAGGGTCTCGATCTGAGCGGCCTTGTCAGCTGCATCCGCGGTCAGGGTCTCGATCTGGGCCGCTTTGTCCGCCACGTCCGCGGACAGCTGCTCCATCGCTGTTTCCTTGGTTTTGATCTCCGCCTGCAGATCGCTGTTCTGTTTGTTTCCGTTGACAGTCAGCACCACGAAGATGATTGCCAGAACCGCCAGTACTACGGTGATAATGGGTAAAGCCTTTTTCATTCCTGCGCCCTCCTGAAAGATTTTTTCTGCCGGTTTTCCGGATCGGCATATCTGGAAGACATGATAGCACATTTCGGAATTTCTGACCAGTCTTTTTATCCTTTGCGGACAGAAAAATACCGTTAAAAACAAATTCTGAGCATCATCCCTGCGGTATCGCGAAGATGACGGCCTCCCGGTTTTCGAACACCACCTCCCACATTTCCCGCATGGCGTCCTCCTCCACGTCGTAGTCGTTCCGTTCGTAGGAGGATACCAGCACATAGTCCACATTGTATTTATGCAGGATATCCAGGTTGTTTTCCGGATCCTCGTAGAAGGCCTCGATATCATCCGCCCGCTCGGAGGTATTGAAGCCATGATAGTACAGCCACAGGTCCGGCCCGCATACGATGGTTTTGCCGCCGATGGACAGCACCGGATTCAGGTGCTGCCGCCCCGTCATATACACCGCCCCCTGGGGTGTCTCGTCCCGGGCGAAAACTCCCGCTTCCACCGCGTACCGGTCGAAAGCCACGTAGTCCGAAACGCATTCCCGCCAGATCGTCAGGCCGGCGCTCAGGAACGTGGCAGCAGACAGCAGCACGGCCAGCGCCCAGCGGCCCCGCATACCGCGCATTTTCTCCCACATGATCCGGATCCAGTCCGCGGCAATCATGCAGCAAAGCAGCCAGGCCAGATAGAACAGCTTGTTGTTGTCGTACTCGTTGGGCTGGAAGCGGATCAGCTCCGCCGCCAAAATGATGGGCAGCGCCATGGCGAACAGCCGCCGGTTCTTCGGGTTCGGCTCAAACAGGGCCAGGAGAAGCGCGATGAACGGCAGGCCGATGTTCTTGATATAGAACCACAGATACAGGTCCCGCATGCCGTTCCCGCCCCGGTTGTTCACCCAGTTGAACTGGAAGGTCAGGAATGACCGGACTCCCTCCCCTTCCTGGAACGTCTGTGCGAAGGTGAAGCCGATCAGCTGCGGCAGCGACAGCGCCACCGCGATTCCCCCGTAAACCATGTATTCGCCCAGGATGCGTACCCTGCTCCGCCGCTGCAGCATCGCCTTGGGATCCCCGTGGATCAGGTCATACGCCATGCATCCCGCGGAGGCCAGCCCCAGCGCCAGGAAGCTGTGGGTATGCACCAGCGGCAGCGCGCCGGCCCAGATTCCCAGCAGGATTTTTCCCCGAAGGCCGCCGGTTTCCGCCATCTTCTTCGGCCGGTACACGGTGTCCAGCAGATAGAAGCAGGGCAGCACCGTGCACCATCCGCCCAGCAGCGTCCGCTGCGGAATCATCATGTCGCAGATCACGTTGCTCCAGCGCAGGTTGTTGGGATCCGGCTGATTCGTGGGCGTTTTGTAGTATCCGGTCAGAATATGCCGCACCCGGTCAAACACCGTCGGCTCCCCGGCTTCGTTCAGCCCGCCCGCCAGATCAAAGTCGTACAGGAAGCCCAGGCCGCCGTTCAGGAAAAACAGCATGGCCGCCAGTACCGCCGTTTTCTTCCCGGCAGTCATTTCCCGTCCCAGCACCAGTACGCCCATATAGCACAGGGCCATCATCAGGGAACCGGGAAGGATCGTGGCGACCTGCACGGAGCAGCCGAACAGATAGTACGTGGAGCTCAGGGAATCCGTCAGAAAGGGATAGGAAAGGCGGTTCCCGGGATAAAAGGGATAGTCCGCCGGGAACTTTTTGCCCACCAGGCCTGTGATGAAGCTCAGGTGCATCGGCAGATCGCCGTAGGTGCTCTGACCCACGTTCCAGAACCCGGTCTCCGTCACGCGCATCACGTGCGTATACTGCAGCCAGATGCTCAGCAGCGTCAGAGGAACGCCCAGGAACAGCATCTGCTTCAGCAGGCAGCTTTCCGCCCCGTCCCACGCCGCCGGAGTCCGTTTGTCCCGCAGCAGCCAGGACATGCAGGTAATGCCCGCCAGCAGCGCGGCGCCGATGGCGTGGCCGTACAGATCAAAGGAAATCAGAAACGCGCCGATGGCCGGCAGCCACATTTCCTCCAGCACGCCCAGGCTCAGTCCCAGCCAGAGGCGGTTCAGCGGCCGGTGCCGGGGCAGCAGCCAGTGCACCGTGAGCACGCCGCAGCCCAGGTACAGGATCATATACAGGATGGAAACAATCATGCCTTTCCGTCTCCTTCTTCCTCGTTTGATTCCAGTTCCTCCGCCATCTCCATCAGCCTGCGCAGCCGGTGGTTTACCGCGCTCTTGCCCAGCGGCGGATCCATGAGTTCGCCCAGTTCCTTCAGGCTCATGTCCGGGTTTTCCAGGCGGGCCCGGGCCATGGCCTGCAGCGCCGGCGGCAGGGTGAACAGCCCCTGCTTCAGGGACAGCTGACGGATCGCTTCCGCCTGCCGCTGTCCGGCGTCCAGCATTTTTTCGCTGTTGTGCTCGTCGCAGTTGGCGGCCCGCACCGCCGCGGCCCGCAGCTGCTTGTTGATGCGCGTGTTCTCGAGGGAAAGAACCGCCCGTGTCGCGCCGATCATGGTCAGGAAGTCCGCGATGTGCTGCGCGCCTTTCAGATAAATGACGTCCATTCCCTTTCGCTCGTAGCGGCGGCAGGGAAGTCCGCTTTTCTCTGTCAGTTTTTCCAGGATGCCGGTCAGCTGCGCGTCCTCCGCCTTCAGCTCCAGGTGGTATTCCTTTTCCGGGTTCGCCATGGATCCGGCGCCCAGGAAAGCGCCCCGCAGGAAAGCCCTCCGGCAGCACTGCCGGACCATGGGATGCCTGGGCACCGCCCGCTTCAGCCGCGTCTGGCCGTCCTCATCCGTTTCCATCCGGTGCAGCGCTGTCAGCAGGGATCGCGTATCCTCTCCGTTCAGCTCCAGCACGCAGGTCAGCCTTCCGCCCAGCATGCTGGTCTGCGTAAAATGCAGCGTCGGGCTCAGCCCGAGCCTTTTTTTCAGCAGCTGAAAAAGCCGTCTGGCCGCTCCGGCGTCCTCCAGCCGGTAGCTGGCGGAGAACGCCCCGCCTCCCCGGAAAGCCAGATGGCCGGAGGTATAGGTCAGGGCGGCAATCTCGCTGAGCATGCAGCAGGTTTTCCCCAGCGGCAGACGTACCAGTTCCTCCCGCACCCGGGAAGCGAAGCTCTGCCTGTCTCTCCCGCGCATCAGGCTTCATCCTCGCGGGGGGCGGTCCAGCTGGCCTGCTCCAGCAGCAGATCCCGGTGCGTCACTTCCACCGGCATGCCCATTCCACGCAGAAATTCGCCGATGGCTTCCGCGATCGCCACGCTGCGATGCGCGCCTCCCGTGCAGCCTACAGCGATGACCAGGCGGTGTTTTCCTTCCTCTTTATAATGCGGAATCAGAAACGTCAGCAGATCCTTCCAGCGCGTCATGAATTCCTGCGTCGTCGGATGCTCCATGACGAAATCCCGCACGTCCTCGTCCAGCCCGGTATGCCGGCACAGGTTTTCGATATAGAAGGGGTTCGGCAGAAAGCGTACGTCCGTCACCAGGTCCGCCTGCCGCGGAAGCCCCCGCTTGAATCCGAAGCTCATCACTTCCGCCCGGAGCGGCGGCTCATCGCTCTCCATGTTTCCCAGCGTCCTGCTCAGAAGCTTCCGCATGGCCCGGGCTGTCAGCCCCGTGGTGTCGATCACGTAATTGGCCTGTTCCCGCAGCGGCTGCAGCCGGGACCGTTCCTCGGAGATGGCCTGGGTCAGCGTCAGCCCCTCCTGGCACAGGGGATGTTCCCGCCGGGTTTCCTTGTAGCGGTCCAGAAGCGATTCTTCCCCGGCCTCCATAAAGATGGTTTCAATCCGCCGGCCGGTCTGCCGCAGCTCCTGAATCATCTTGGCCACAGCGTTCGCGTCGAAAAACTCTCCGCTGCGCACGTCCACGCCGATGGCCACCGTCGGGACCCGCAGCGGGGCCGCGTCGAAAGCCTCGATCAGCCTCGGCAGAATCACCGGCGGCAGATTGTCCACACAAAAGCAGCCCTGATCCTCCAGATAACGTACGCAGGCCGTCTTTCCGGCGCCGCTCTGCCCCGTTACAATCAGGTAATTCATAACGTTTCCTCTCCCAGGACGCGGATTTCCGGTTCCAGCCGCACACCGGCCCGTTCCTCCACCACTTTCTGCACATGGCGCATCAGCGCCAGGAAGTCCGCGCTGCTCTCCCCCGTATTGATCAGAAAGCCCGCGTGCTTTTCACTCACCCGGGTGCTGCCCACGCTGTAGCCCTTCAGGCCGCACTGATCGATCAGCGCGGAAGCGTAGTACCCTTCCGGCCGCTTGAACGCGCTCCCGGCGCTGGGCTGGTCCAGCGGCTGTTTTTCCGCCCGCCGGGCATTCAGCTCCGCCATCCGGGCCCGGATGGCTTCCTCCTCTCCCGGTTCCAGCTCAAAGGTCACGTCCGTCACGATCAGGCCCAGCTCGCCGGCGGCGGAACTGCGGTACCCGAATTTCATGTCCTCCCGGCTCAGGCTCAGCGCTTTCCCGTCGGGGGTCACGCCGTCCACCCGGACGATCACGTTTCCCAGTTCCCCGCCGTAGGCGCCCGCGTTCATCACGGTCCCGCCTCCCACGGTGCCGGGAATGCCGGAGGCGAACTCCAGCCCGGTCAGCCCCGCCCTCGCGGCGGCGTTCGCCACGGCGCTCAGCAGCGCGCCAGCCTGGGCCGTGATCCGGTTCCCTTCCGTCCGGATGTCCTTCATGTTCTTTTCCACGCGGATCACCAGACCCCGGATTCCCCCGTCCAGCACCAGCAGATTGCTGCCGCGGCCGATCACCGTCACCGGCAGGCCGTTCCGTTCCGCCTCGCGATACAGCGCCAGGATTTCCTCCCGGTTCGCGGGAAAGGCCAGCCAGTCCGCCGGCCCTCCGAGCCGCAGGGTCGTATAATCACGCATCGGTGCGTTCTGAATCACCTCAAAGCCTTCAAACATGCTTTTTCTGTCTTCCTTCCTCAGGGCCGTTTCCACCTTTACGCAGCCCTTCCTTTTCTCAAAAACAACTTTAATTATACCCTTTTTTGATTGTACGGACAACAGGAAATTTCTTTTTCGCTTCCGCCAGGGGCTCCGGCGGCGGGGTCTGTCTTCCGCGGTCGGCGGAATCTCCGAAAATCCCTGCGCAATTGTCAACGTTTCCTGCTTGACAAGATTGTATTTTTGTTGTATTTGTATTTTGTAAAAGTGCGGACATGGTTTGTCCGTTCCGGAAGGAGGTACCCCGATGTCCCTGACTTTTCAGCCGATGACCGAAAGTCGTCCGATCCGGGAGATCGCCTACGATATCCTGAAGAAAGCCATCATCACCGGTGAGATTCCCGCCGGGGAACGCATTGTTGAAACGGATTACGCAGACCGGCTGCATATATCCAGGACGCCTCTTCGGGAGGCGCTGCGCAAGCTCGAGCGGGACGGCCTGGTGGAATATGTGATCCGCCGCGGCGTCGTGGTCCGGGCCTTTACCACCGAGGACGTGGAACAGATCTATACGATCCGGAACGCGCTGGAAATGCTGACCCTTCCCTATATCATCGAGAACGCCACTCCGGAGGACATCGCCGCCCTGCGGGAGAAGCTGGCCGTCATGGATAAGCTGCAGGCGGTGGACGACGTGGAGGGTCTTTCTCCCCTGGCCCGGGAGTTTCACACCAGCCTCACGGCCATTTCCCGCAAGAACCGGATTCTCCGGGTCATCGAAGGGCAGGACGAGTATATCCGCCGTTTCTCCGCCATGGCCATCCGCCAGGAAAGCCGGCGCGTGTCCGCCCACGAGGAGCATCACCGCCTGGTGGATTATGTGGAGCAAAAGGATCTCGAGCATTTCGAAGTCCTGATGCGCTCGCATATCGAACGCAGCAAGGAAAACTGCCTGGCTGCCCTGGCGGCCCAGAAGCAGAACCGGGATCTTCCCTGAGAAACCGAGCCCTTTTTCAGCCGCCAAAAAGGGTCTTGCAATTTGGATTTCCCTGTGATATGATAGGCGGGCTGACTGAAGAGGAGGTTTTTTTCCATGACGACTGTTTCGACGATTCTTTCCGTTCTGCTGATTCTGGTGGCGCTGTTCATGATCGTGACGGTGCTGCTTCAGTCTTCCAGTGAGGGTGGCATCGGCGCCATCTCCGGCCAGTCCAACAGCTATTTCAGCAAGTCCAAGGCCAAGACCTTCGAGGCCAAGCTCGCGCTGGGCACGAAGATTGCCGCCGGCGTTTTTGTGGCGCTGTCTCTGCTGATGCTGATCATCAAATAAGGCCTGCCGGGTTAAAAAGCTGCTTCTGAGCGAAGCAGCTTTTTTCATATTCATTTCCGGGGTCTATTCCTCGATGCCGTTCACCTTGAACCGCAGCCTGCGCGGCGCGATTCCCTTTTCCCGGCCCAGTTCGTACATCTTCTGCATCAGAAACGCCTTCGCGGTGCGCTCTGTCATCTTCTCCGAAGCTTCCACGCTGACCTGCAGATCCTGATGCTTCTCATCCGTGCAGATCAGGGTAAAGCGGACCGGATCGCCGCTCCTGTCGATATGCCACCGGATCGGAATCAGTTCCTCTTCCGTCATTGCAGTCCCTCCGTCATCAGAATTTTCCGGGCCACGCCCACACATTCCGGAATCCCGGCGCCGGAAGCCATATCCGGCCTTCCTCCGCCCCGGCCCACCCGGCGGATCAGCACGCCCATATCCGCGGGCACGTCCGCCGACCGGGCAAAGGTGAGCCGTTCTCCGCTGCTGAGCAGCAGCAGCCGCCCCTTCCCGGCAATATATTCGCTGACCGCCTCCGCCACCGCCCTTGGATTCATCTCCGGCAGCGTAACCGCCGCCAGGGTGACGCCCTTCAGATCCTCCCGGGTTTCCGCCTCGGCGATCCGTTCCAGAATCTCCCGGGTTTCAAACCGGTTGACCTTTTTCTCCGCGTCGCTCAGCCGGGTCTTCAGCTCCGTGGCTGCCCGGGACAGTTTGTCCACCGGGCAGGACAGGGCTGCTCCGGCCTTGTCCGCGCTCCGCATATAACGGCTGAACAGCCGGCAGGCACGGCCGCCGCATACGAAGCTCACCCGGGCCTTCCCTTTCGCGGGGATCACCGAAACGATCTTGACGAGCCCGATGCGCCCGGTGGAGGACGGATGCGTCCCGCCGCAGGCGACCATCTCAAAGTCCCCCATGGCCACCACCCGCACGTGTTCCGTCACCGTCGGCGCCTTCCGCAGCGGCAGCTTCTCCAGCTCCTCCGGGGCCGGGAACCAACAGCGGATCGGCGCGTCCTGCCGGATCCGGCGGTTCACCGTGTCCTCCAGCAGCGCGATTTCTTCCTCCGTGAGTTTGGTCCGGCCCTCCGGCAGCGTAACGTCGATGCTGCTGTCCTCCTGCCCCAGGTGCAGCCCGATGGTGGTGCCGCCGAGCTTTTCCCAGATGGCGCCGGCCAGCATATGCTCCCCGCCGTGCTGCTCCATGTGATCCGTCCGGCGTTCCCCGTCGATCTTCCCGGCGACTTCCGTCCCCGCGGGAATCTCCCGGTCCGCCGTATGCCACACTTCCCCGGCGGTGTCCGCCTCCACGTCGGTGACGCGCGCTTCCGCGCCGTTCGCGGTCAGCGTGCCGGTATCGTAGGGCTGACCGCCCGAGGTGGGGTAAAACGCGCTGCGGTCCAGGGCGATCAGCCACTCTCCCTGCTTTTTCCCCGGCCGGCACGCGGTCACAGTTCCCCGGAATTCCCACAGATAGGCATCCTCATAATACAGTCGCTCTGTCATGGCAGCCTCCGTTCCGTCTCTCCTCACACCATTTCCTCAGGGTGCAGGGCCGCGTCAAATTCCGCTTCCGTCATATATCCCAGCGCCGTGCAGGCTTCCTTCAGGGAGCTCCCGTCCCGGAAAGCCTTCTGGGCCGTCTTCGCCGCCTTCTCGTATCCGATCACCGGGGACAGGGCGGTCACCAGCATCAGGGACCGGTTCAGGTTCTCCGCCATCTTTTCCCGGTTCGGGCGGATCCCGCGCACACAGCGTTCCTCAAAGGAAGCCATGGAATCCGCCAGCAGCCGGGCGCTCTGCAAAAACGCGTCCGCGCACACGGGCATGAACACGTTCAGCTCGAAGTTCCCCTGGCTGGCCGCGACGCCCACCGTCACGTCGTTTCCCATCACCCGGGCCGCCACCATGGTTACCTGTTCGCACTGGGTGGGATTCACCTTGCCCGGCATGATGGAGGATCCCGGCTCGTTCTCGGGAATGGTGATCTCTCCAAGCCCCAGGCGCGGTCCGCTGGCCAGCCAGCGGATATCGTTGGCGATTTTCATCAGGTCGCAGGCCAGCGCCTTCAGCGCCCCGTGGGCGTACACCATCTCGTCTCTGGAGGTCAGGGCGTGAAATTTGTTTTCCGCCGCCCGGAAAGGAACGCCGGTTGCCGCGGCGATCTTTTCCGCAGTCAGCCGGTCAAAGCCGGCCGGCGCGTTCAGCCCGGTTCCCACCGCCGTACCGCCGATGGCCAGCGCCTGAAGATGCTTCTCCGCTTCCGCGATCATTTCCACATCCTTTTCCAGGCTGGAGCGCCAGCCGCTGATCTCCTGGGAGAAGCGGATAGGTGTCGCGTCCTGCAGATGGGTCCGCCCGGATTTCAGCACGTCGCCGTTCTCTTCCTCCAGCCGCCGCAGGGTTTCCGCCAGGGTCCGAGCCGCCGGCAGCACCCGCTCTTCCAGCGCCAGCGCCGCCGCCACGTGCATCGCCGTGGGGAAGGTATCGTTGGAGCTCTGGCTCATGTTCACGTCGTCGTTGGGATGCAGCAGCTTTATTCCGGCAATCTCATTTCCCCGGTTGGCGATCACTTCGTTCAGGTTCATGTTGCTCTGGGTGCCGGATCCCGTCTGCCACACGACCAGCGGAAATTCCCCGTTCAGTTTACCGGCCAGAATTTCCTCCGCCGCGGCGGTGATGGCCGCCTTTTTCTCCTCTGTCATCCGGGCGGGCAGCAGCGCCGCGTTCGCCTCGGCCGCCGCCTTCTTGAGCAGAGCGAAGGCCCGGATGATCTCGGGCGGCATGGTTTCCCGCCCGGCTCCGATGGGAAAGTTCCGCCGGCTCCGCTCCGTCTGCGCGCCCCAGTACCGCTCCGCGGGCACCATCACCTCTCCCATGGAATCATGTTCCGCCCGGTATGCCTCTCCCATCGTCCGTTCCTCCCGTATTGCGTTCGTTTCCGTTTCAGTATACCCGGTCGCCCCGCTTTGTTCAAGCACCAAATCCCGCATTGCCTTCCGCGGGCAAACCCGATATAATGGAAAAAACAAGTTATGTTTCCGTTTCTGCTTCCGATTCAGGAAAGGAGCCCTCATGCAGCTTCCGCAGCCCGTACTCTCCCTGATCTACCGGCTCCGTTCAGCCGGCTTTCCCACCTATGCCGTAGGCGGCTGTGTCCGGGACGCCCTGCTGGGCCTGGAGCCCCATGACTGGGATCTGTGCACCTCCGCGTCGCCGGATCAGATGCGCGCCGTGTTCACCGGGGAGCGCATTGCGGAAACCGGCCTGCGCCATGGAACCCTGACCGTGCTGATCGATCACGTGCCCTATGAGATCACCACCTTCCGGACGGACGGGGAATACACCGATCACCGGCGGCCGGATTCCGTCACCTTCGTCGCCGACGTCCGGGAAGACCTGGCCCGGCGGGATTTCACCGTCAACGCCATGGCGTACGCCCCGGACACGGGGCTGGTGGACTGCTTCGGCGGCCGGGAGGATCTTTCCGCCCGGCTTATCCGCTGCGTCGGGGATTCCGAATACCGTTTCCGGGAGGACGCTCTGCGGATCCTGCGGGCCCTCCGCTTCGCCGCCGTTTACGATTTTGAGATCGAGGAGAATACCGCCCGGGCCCTGCGTGCCCTCAAGGATACGCTGACCCTGGTCGCCGCAGAACGGATCCGGACAGAGCTGCTGAAGCTTCTCTGCGGCCCCGCCGCCGGGCGGATCCTGCGCGGTTTTCCGGAGGTGTTCGCCGTCCTGATTCCGGCTCTGGCGCCGATGATCGGCTACGACCAGAACAATCACCACCATTCATACGACCTGTGGGAACACACCGTCCGCGCCCTGGAGGGCGTGCCGCCGGAGCCGGATCTCCGGCTGGCCATGCTGCTGCACGACACCGGCAAGCCCCGCGCCTGCGTCACGGACCGCCGGGGAGAAAGTCATTTTCCGGGGCATCAGGCGATTTCCGCGGAGATTGCCGAAGAGGTCACCGCCGCCCTGCGCTGCGACGCCGCCTCAGCGGAGCACGTCTGCAAGCTGGTACGGTATCACGATTTTCCCATCCGCAAAGCGGACGGGACGCCGAACCTGGACCGTGCCTTCCTGCTGCGCCAGCTGCACCGTTTCGGAGAGCAGGATCTCCGGGCCCTGTTCATCATCCACGCGGCGGACCGCACAGCCACGGGATATTCTCCTCCGGAGCGGGAAGCGGCCCGCCTGGCGGAGCGTATGGCCGCCCTGGACGCGGTTCTGGCGGATCAGCCCTGCTTCACGCTGCGGGATCTGGCGGTCAACGGGAACGACCTGCTGGCCCTGGGGCTCCGGGGCAAAGCCGTCGGCGAAACCCTGGAGGCCCTGCTGGAAAAAGTCATGGACGGCGCCCTTCCTAATGAGAGGGAAGCCCTCCTGGATTCCCTCTCCGGTGATGCCTCTTCTCTGAACATTTCGCAGATTTAATTATTTTTAAATATTTTGTAACAATTGTTTCAAATATTTTAGAATTTATCCCAAAAAACAATTGCCATTTCCGGACCCTTGTGCTACAATTCAGTGGTTAACCTCTGGCTGGCCTCCGGGCGGCTGCATGCGTGATTCCGCGCATGTTCCGGCGGGCAGCCGATACGTCTCTGCCCTGGCACTGTCCTGCCGATCCTTCCATTGTCGGCCGGCCGGTGTTGTTGTGCGCCTGCTTTCACCAGGCCGCAGCATGGAGTCGGGTTTCCCCGGCGTGGTTGGGTTGCCTCGCTGCGGGGGAACGCTCTTTTTCCCCATTTGCCCGGTGGGCAAACATTTTACGGAGGTGTATAGCACACATGGCACGCATTGCAGGCGTTGACCTGCCCAGAGAAAAGCGCGTTGAAGTCGGCCTGACCTACATCTACGGCATCGGCCTGACCACTTCGCAGAAAATGCTCGCCGAAGTCGGCGTGAATCCCGACACGCGGGTGAAGGATCTCTCCGAGACCGAAATCAGCAAGCTGCGTGAATACATTGAGCATCACCTGAAGGTGGAGGGTGACCTTCGCCGTGAGGTGTCTCTCAATATCAAGCGCCTGATCGAGATTGGCTGCTACCGCGGCGTCCGTCATCGTCATGGTCTTCCCGTCCGCGGGCAGAATACCAAGCAGAATGCCCGTACCCGGAAGGGCCCGAAGAAGACCATCGCCGGCAAGAAGAAGGCTACCAAGTAATTCGGTTTACGCACAACGAATCCCGCCCGAAGGTGCGGGTTTACGGAGGATGAAAATCAATGGCACCTAAACAAAAGCTGAAGAAGGTTACGCGTAAACGCCGTGAGCGGAAGCTCGTCGAGCGCGGCGCGGCCCATATCCGTTCTTCTTTCAATAATACTATCGTGACCATCACGGACACCCAGGGCAACGCTCTTTCCTGGGCCAGCGCCGGTGGTCTCGGCTTCCGCGGCAGCAAGAAGTCCACTCCTTTCGCCGCGCAGATGGCCGCTGAAACCGCCGCTAAGGCCGCCATGGAATACGGCCTGAAGACGGTGGAAGTGTACGTAAAAGGTCCCGGTTCCGGCCGGGAAGCCGCGATCCGTTCCCTGCAGGCCGCCGGTCTGGATGTGAACATGATTAAGGACGTGACGCCCATTCCCCATAACGGTTGCCGTCCGCCCAAACGCCGTCGCGTGTAAGAAGGAGGACAGACAGAAATGGCAGTGAATAAAGATCCGATTGCCAAGAAATGCCGGAAGTTCGACATTTCCCCGGCCGTCATGGGCTATGGCAATAAAAAATCCACCCGCAATCCCGGCGGAAACCGCCGCAAGAAGGTCTCCGAATACGGCGCCCAGCTGCAGGAAAAGCAGAAGGTCAAGTTCGTATACGGCGTGCTGGAAAAGCAGTTCCACAAGTATTATCTGAAGGCCGCCAACATGAAGGGCATCACCGGCGAGAACCTGCTCCGCCTTCTGGAGCTGCGCCTGGACAACGTGGTGTTCCGTCTCGGCCTGGCCAAGACCCGTCGCGCCGCCCGTCAGATCGTGTGCCACGGCCACATCCGCGTCAATGACCAGAAGGTGGACATTCCGTCCTACCAGGTCAAGGTCGGCGACAAGATCACCCTGCGCAAGCGTTCCGAGGAATCCGAGCTGTTCAAGTCCCTGCGGGAAGGCACCACCGTGCTGACTCCCAAGTGGCTCAGCTTCGACGCTCCCAACCTGGCCGGCAGCGTGGTCGCGCTCCCCACTCGCGAAGATATTGACCTGCAGGTGCAGGAGAACATGATCGTCGAGTATTACTCCCGTTAATCTGCCACGCATGGACCCAATCGTTGAGGAGGGTACGTATGATCGTCGAAATCGAAAAAGCCCGCATCGAATGTGTGGAAGTGGGCCAGAACGGCTGCTACGGCCGCTTCGTCGTAGAACCGTTGGAGCGTGGTTTCGGCCACACCCTGGGCAACTCTCTGCGCCGCGTGCTTCTTTCCTCCCTCCCCGGTGTGGCTGTCTCTTCCGTACACATCGAAGGTGTACAGCATGAGTTTTCCACGATGCCGGGAGTTAAGGAAGATGTGACGGAGATCATCCTGAACCTGAAATCGATGGCCTGCAAAATGTTCTCAGAGAACCCCAAGCAGCTGACTGTGGATGTGAAGGGCCCCTGCGAGCTGAAGGCCGGGGATATCCGGACGGATGACGAAGTCGAAATCATGAACCCGGAACTGCATATCGCCACCCTGAATGAGGACGCTCACCTGCAGATGCAGATGACGCTGGACCGGGGCCGCGGTTATGTCAGCGCCGACAAGAACAAGTCCCCCAGCATGCCTATCGGCGTCATCCCGATCGATTCGATCTTCACCCCTGTCAAGAAGGTGAACTACACGGTCGAAGATACCCGTGTCGGGCAGATTACGGACTACGATAAGCTGACGCTGGAAATCTGGACCAACGGAACCCTGAAGCCCGAAGAGGCCATTTCCCACGCTGCCCGGATCCTGACCGAGCACCTCTCCCTGTTCCTGAGCCTGACTGATCAGGTCATGCCGGTGAGCATGGTACAACAGGAGGACGAGGTCAAGGACAAGGTGCTGGAAATGACCATCGAGGAGCTGGATCTTTCCGTCCGTGCCTACAACTGTCTCAAGCGCGCCGGTATCAACAGCGTGGCTGAGCTGGTCCAGAAGAATCAGGAAGACATGATGAAGGTTCGCAACCTCGGCCGCAAGAGCCTGGAAGAAGTGGAGCAGAAGCTCAACGCCCTGGGTCTCGGCCTGCGACCCAATGAAGACTAAGATGCTGATCTGTCCGGATCCCTGATCCGGCAAACAGGTCACACAGAGTAGGAGGAAATTCCCATGGCTAACCAACGCAAGCTGGGTCGCACGGCTGATCAGCGCAAGGCGCTGCTTCGCAATCAGGTGACCAATCTGATCTGGAACGGCCGGATCACGACAACCGAAGCCAAGGCCAAGGAAGTCCGCCGGATCGCCGACAAGATGATTACCCTGGCTGTGCGCGAATGCGACAACACGGTTTCCACCACCAAGGAAACCCATAACGACAAGGGCCAGCTGATCAATCTGGAGGTCGTGAACGACGCGCCTTCCAAGCTGCATGCCCGTCGGATTATGATGGCTTATCTCTACGACCTGAAGGAAGCCAAGAAGGACGATGAGAACAAAGCCGAATACCGGGAGCGGACCAAGGACAACAAGCATCCTGTGGTCGAGAAGCTCTTCCGCGAAATCGGGCCCAAGTACAAGGCCCGCAACGCCGAGAAGAACTGCACCGGCGGTTACACCCGTATCTATAAGCTCGGACCGCGCCGCGGCGACGCCGCCGAAATGGTCGTCCTCGAGCTCGTCTGACGTTTTCTCCGCACATCAAGCAAACAAAAGCCCCGCCCCGCACAGGCGGGCTTTTCTTTTGCCCGGAGATATGGTATGATGATTGCAAAGTGAGTTATCATTCGAATTCATTTTGTGTTATTGCCGGATTATTCATGAAAAAGCGGGCGGATCGCCGCCCGGTCAAAGGAGTCGGGGTTTATGCAGGATTTATATACCGCCGCGGATCTGAACCGGATTCACGCGCAGCTGGTAAAGCGCCTTATCGCCGTGTTTTCCGTCTGCGCCGTTCTCCTGGCCGTTTGCGTGTACTCCCTGGTCGTCCGGATCCAGGTACTGACCATCGTGTCCGTCATTCTTATCGGAGCTGTGCTGATCTTCTGCGTCGAGATGTTCTGCAGGCCGGTCTATGCCTATGAGAAGCTGATCCGCTCCGCCCTGCAGGGGCGCAGCCATACGGAAACCCTGATTTACGACCACCCGGAGCCGGAGACGTCCCTGGTGGACGGGGTCACCTGCCGCAGTCTGGTCGTCCTGGGCGCTCCCGACAAGCACGGCACCCGGGAGCAGATGCTTTACTGGGACGGGCAGCTTCCCCTCCCTGCCTGGACGAAAGGAACACCTTACGCGATCAGGTACACCGGCAAAAACATCATCGGCTGGGGAGAAGCTCCGCTTACGGAAGCTCCGTCATCCCGCCTTTGATCAGATAGAACCGGGTGTATCCGTCCAGTGTGACACAGTCGTGCATTCCGTCAAAATCGGATAATACCACCTGCCGCGTTCCGCCGCTCGCCGTGCGGAACGTATATTTTATGTCGGTCTTTCCGGGCGCCGTACCCGCGGGAAGCTCTCCGCTCACCGTAACCACGGACAGCCGGTCGTAGGCTGCCTCCATCGCCTCCGCGGAAATCTCCTGCCCGTTCTTCAGCCAGCGGGTCTCTTCTCCTTCTTCGCTGAGCCGGGCGTATTCCGTCTCCCCTTCCGCTGTCTCCACCGTAATTCCGGTCAGCGATCCCCAGGGGACCGGCGCCACGTAGCGCGCCGCGGTCTCCCCGGCTTCCGCCTCCAGCAGCGTGCTCAGCCTGATCATGCTCATCGTGTACACCGCGTCCCCGAAGCGCACATAGCGCACCAGCTCGCTGCGTTCCGCCCCAACGGCCAGGGTTTCCGCGCGTTCCTCCCGCTCCGTCACGTCGTAGACGCCGTCTTCGGAAACCGTTCCGGTGGATCCCGCGGCCATATGCAGCTCCAGGGTCCATTCCGGTTCCTTCAGGCCGCATTTCTCCAGGTTCTCCTCCGTGGCTTCTCCCACCCAGGCGCCCAGGCGCAGTCCGGCCGCGGCCGTCCGCAGGGTCGTCATGCTTTCCTCATCCGCCGGATATGTAAACGGGGCTGTGATCAGCCAGTCGGTTCCCGCCTCCGGATCCGTGATGTTTCCCCGCAGCCGCCATTCCCGCTCGATTTCTCCCCGGGAATCCCGGATCGTGATCCGGTCCAGCAGCGCCTGCAGGATCTCCGGCTGCTCCACAGGACGCAGCAGCTCCCTCTCCGCCCGCAGGTCCTGCACCGTGCCGGCGGAAACCGCGTACAGCGTATCTCCGTTGTCCACAGACATGTAATAGAGGCTTCCCTCTTCCGTTTCCACTGCGTTTCCGATGCGAACGGTCATCAGTTCTCCGTCCCGCGTTCGAACGATGGCCGTCACCAGGGGCTCCGCCAGTCCGAATTCTTCCGGATGATCCTTCCAGTCCTGCGCGTTCTCCGTCAGAATATCCTCGTATTCCAGATTGGCCAGCGCGTCCAGCATCCGCTCTCCCAGGGTTTCATCCACCGTCCAGCCGCTTTCTCCCGCAAGGCTCAGGGCTCCGTCCCCGTCCCTTTCCACGGTCCAGGCCTCTTCCCCCCGCGGGACGATGGTCACGTCGGCAATCTCATCCTGCCCCATTTGGGTCAGGACCCCGCTGTGATCCTCCTTCACAGGTTTATCCTCAGGTTCCCGGTTCCAATACAGGGCCAGAACCAGGCAGACCAGAAACAGCGCTCCTGCCGCAGCCAGCCTCGTTCCCCGGCTCCAGCCCCGGCGTTTCTTTTTTTTAGCTACTTTTTCCATCGGTTCGTCCTCTCTGCCCGCGGATTACCGGTTTCGTCTCGGCAGCAGCACCAGCAGCGCGGCCGCCAGCACGCTCAGAGGCAGCGCCGCCAGCAGCACCGAGCCCAACCCCGTGCTCCCGACGCCCAGTGCCGGCCGCATGGCGTCATTGGCCTGCATCGTCAGTCCGGAGGATTCCGTGTCCAGCAGGAACATGGATACCCGGGACAGGAAAGCCCGTGTATCGGTCATCGCCCAGATTTCCTGCTCCGTCAGCGCCGCCGAGCAGCCGATGACGAACGCTCGGGATACCTCTCCCGCTCCGGTAACCCGGCGGGCTGCCAGCGCCAGGGCAAACGGCCCTGTTTCGTCGCCCTCTTCCTTTTCCATGCTCCGGGTTTCCGCTGTCATCACCTTCAGATAAGACGTCTCTTCACTCTCGAGCACGTCATAGACCACCAGATTCCGGTCTCCCTCCTCTGCCGGGACAAACCCCCGGGTGCCCGGCAGCAGCAGCGTGTTCTGCCCGGCGTTCAGCAGCTCCAGCGTGATGTCCGTGGCACACATTTCGGGAATCAGATAAATCCGCATATTGTTGTAAAAGCTTCCCGGATCCCCGCTGTCCGCGGTCACGATTCCCTGCTTCGGAATAAATCCGTAGCTCCGCAGCAGCGCGGTATAATTGCTCATATTCTCCAGGGGATCGGAATAGTCGCAGGTAAAGAGGAAGCTTCCTCCCGCCTCGGCGAAAGCCCGCACCTTCTCCAGCTCGCCCGCGGTCAGATCCCGCATCGGGCTGAAGAAAACCAGCAGCTCCTCCGGCCGCAGCTCCGTCTGCTCTGTCAGCGTCTCGTACACTACCTCGTACTGGTTCGCCTCCAGCAAGCTCCGGAAATCCGCTGTCGCTTCCTCGTCCAGTTCCCCGTGCCCCTGGGCTATCACCGCCCGGGGGGCTGTTTCCCGGCTGACTCCGGCAATCGCGCCGGTTATACTGCGCTCATAGGTGTATCCTGCCCAGGTGTAGGCGCCGCTCCCCTCGTCCAGGCTGAAGCTCACGTAATCCTCCGGCCCCAGCACCCGGCTTCGTCCGGTTTCCTCGCAGGCCACGATCAGGCTGTCTGAGGTGACCGTCTGGTTTTCATTGGAATACCGGCTTACCAGCGCCGGATTCAGCCCCGGATCCGCCTGTTCCCAGGTCACCATGCTGCTCTCCGCGGCGTACCGGTTCAGCAGCTCCATCAGCTGCAGGTCCTCTTCTCCCTTCCGGAACAGCGCGTAGATATGCACGGGATGTTTCAGCTGCCGGAGCACTTCCCGGGTTTCAGCGCTCTGTGTGGTAATCCCGTTGAAGGAGAAATCCACGCGCCAGCCCTTTGCCTTTTCCAGCGACGTCACAGCGATATTCAGCGCCAGCAGCGCGCCGGTCACCAGCACTGCCACCGCCGCAGAAGTCCAGCGGATCCGTCTGTTCTTCCGGCTCATGGTTTCTCCTCCTTTCCGCATATTCACCGCACCCGCCGCTGCTCCAGGTGCGCAATCGTCAGCACCAGGAACACTGCGGCGAAGGACAGGTCATACAGGATTCCCGCAAAGCTCAGCTGCCCCATGAGGAACGCTTCGTTCCGCTGGTACAGGCTGATGAACCGCAGCGCTTCCGCCGCCCAGCCCGCCTGTACGGCGTTCACAAGCAAGTCCATCACCCACAGCAGCATATTCGCGCCGAAGGCCAGCACCGCCGCCACCATCGGCGTTCCCGCACACCCGCTCAGGAACAGGTCCATGGCAGTGAAGGCGCATCCCTGCAGCACGAAGCCCAGATAGTTCACCGCCAGCTCCGCCGGGAACACCGTCCCGTAGATCGCCACCACCAGCACGAACAACCCGGTCAGCGCCGCGGCCAGAGCCAGCACGGTTACCGCCGCCAGGTATTTCCCGATTACGATTCCCGGCAGGGATACCGGACTCGTCAGCAGCAGCTGATCCGTCTTCTTCTGTTTTTCCTCCGCCAGCAGCCGCATGGTCAGCACCGGGCTCAGCAGCATCCACAGATAGCTCATTTCCCCGATGAACTGGGGCAGATCCCCGCTCCGCTGCCGCAGAATTTCCATATAGAACAGCACAGAGGAAACCGTCAGAAACACGCCGAGAAACACGTATCCCACCGGGCTGTAGAAATAGCCCTTCAGTTCCCGTTTCCAGATCGTTTTCACAAGTTCCCTCCTCCCTCCCCTAAGGCTCCCCTTGTTGCAAGGGGAGCTGTCGGCTTCGCCGACTGAGGGGATATTATTACTCCGTATCCTTTAAGAAGATCTCCTCCAGCGAATCCTGCTCCTCCCTCAGTTCCCGCAGCGGAATCCCCTTCTCCGTCATCTTCATAAACACCTGCTCCGCGGGATTTCCTTCCGGCCGCTTTCCGCTCACCCGGAACGTCACTGCCCCGTCCGGACCGGTTCCGACGATTTCCGCCTTCTCTACCCATTCCGTTTCCCGCAGCGCTTTCTGGATCCGCTTCCCGTCACCGGCGGCGGTCACCCGAAGCTGCGTCTCCGCCTCCCGGGCATCCAGCGCCATGGCCCGCGCTACTTTTCCGTTCTTCAGGATCACGGCATGGGTGCAGATCTGCTGCACCTCGCTCAGGATGTGACTGGATAACAGGATGGTCCGCTCCTTTCCCAGGGCCCTGATCAGCGCCCGGGTTTCCACGGTCTGCGCCGGATCCAGCCCGGCGGTGGGTTCATCCAGTATCAGCGCGTCCGGGCTTCCGCACAGGGCCTGGGCAATTCCCGTCCGCTGCCGGTATCCCTTGCTCAGATGCCCCAGCAGACGGTGCCGGTGTTCCTCCAGCCCGCACAGCTCCAGAATCTCCTGAATATGCTTCTTCCTCGCGTTCGCGGCCACTTCCCGCAGCTCGCACACGAAATCCAGGTATTCCGTCACCGTCATTTCGTCATACAGCGGTGGCCGCTCCGGCAGATATCCGATGCGCCGCTTGCATTCCCGCGGGTGCTCCCGCAGGCTCATGCCGTCCAGCAGCACGTCTCCCGCCGTAGGCGGAAAGTACCCGGTCAGCACGTTCAGCGCCGTGGTTTTCCCGGCGCCGTTCCTGCCCAGGAGTCCCACAGTCTGTCCCTTCTCCACCCGGAAGCTCACGTCCTCCAGTGCGGTCACGGTGCCGTATTTCTTCGTGACATGCTTCAGCTCAATCATGTCTTCTTACCCTTTCAGCACCACGTTTTCGGCTCCCAGGGACTCCCGCAGCTTCCGCAGCGCTTCCTCCCCGGCGTCGCACCAGTCCTCCCGCGGCGCCAGCAGCGTGATGTTTTCCTCCGGAATATGCAGGTAAACCGGTACCTCGCCCGCGTGCAGCGCCAGCACCGCCATCGTCCGGTCCATCTCCGCCCGCTTCAGCCGCAGGAACAGCTTCCGGGGGGCTTCCTTCGCCAGCTGCGCCTCCGTCTTCCTGGGCCGGATCTCCGGCGGCGGAGCAGCCATGGCCGCTCCCCGGCGGATCCAGTCCTCCAGCGGCGTCACAGTGTCCGCCAGCAGCTTCGGCGCCTCGTCCTCCCGGATGCTGATCTTTCCGCCCATGACCACGGCTTCGTCTTCCCGAAGCATGGACTGGTATTTCTCGTACACCCGCGGGAACACCAGGCATTCGATCTGCCCGGCCATATCCTCCAGGGTGACGAAGGCCATGTAGTCCCCCTTCTTGGTGGCTTTTCCCTTCACCTCGGTAAGAATGCCGCCCATCCGGACCTCCATACCGTCCAGATGCGCGCCGCGGTCCGGCAGCTCCTCCGGATTTTCCAGCTGCGCGGTGGTAAAGGTCAGTCCCTTCAGCGCCTCCCGGTATTCGTCCAGCGGATGCCCGGTCATGTATACGCCCGCCGCTTCCTTTTCCATCAGCAGCTTGATCCGGGCCGGACAGTCCGGCAGATCCGGCAGCCGGGCTTCCTCCTGGAACAGCGGTTCCTCCCCGGTACCGCTGAACATGTCGAATAAGCTCACCTGTCCGGTCACGTTCCGTTTCCGGGAGCTCTGGCTGGCGTCCGTCGCGCTCTCGTATACCGCCAGCATCTGCGGCCGGTTGGCGCCCAGCAGGTCAAAAGCCCCGGCCTTGATCAGGCTTTCTGTCACCCGTTTGCTGCATTCCGTGCCGTCCACGCGGCGGCAGAAGTCGAAGATGTCCCGGTAAGGGCCTCCGGCTTCCCGCTCCCGCACGATCTCGCACACAGCGTTCTCCCCCACGCTCTTCACGGCGCCCATACCGAACAGAATCGCGGGTTTCCCCTCCGCGTCCGGGCATACGGTAAACTTCCAGCGGCTCCGGTTCACGTCCGGCGGCAGCACCTGAATCCCCCGCCCCCGGCAGTACTGGATATATCCCGCGATCTTTCCCGTGTTGCCGTAGACGCTGTTCAGCATGGCCGCCATAAACTGCACCGGATAATAGCGCTTCAGCCAGGCTGTCTGCATGGCCACCACACCGTAGGCCGCGGCGTGGGATTTGTTGAAGGCGTAGCTGGCGAAGGAGATCATTTCATCATATATTTTGTTGGCCACGTCTTCCGGCACGCCGTTGCGGATGCAGCCCGGCACAGTCACGTTACCGTTTTCGTCTGTCACGCCGTAGACGAAAGCCTTCCGCTCCGCGTCCATCACGCTCTTCTTTTTCTTCGCCATGGCCCGGCGTACCAGATCGCTGCGGCCGTAGCTGTATCCCGCCAGATCGCGCACGATCTGCATCACCTGTTCCTGGTACACCATGCACCCGTAGGTCACGTCCAGGATAGGCCGCAGCTTCTCCGTCGTGTATTCCACGCTGGCCGGGTTGACCTTTCCGGCAATATAGCGCGGAATGGAATCCATCGGCCCCGGGCGGTACAGGGAGATTGCCGCGATGATGTCCTCAAAGCAGCTGGGCTTCATGTTGGTCAGGAACCCCGTCATCCCCGCGCCTTCCATCTGGAACACGCCGTCCGTATCTCCCCTGCAGATCATGTCGTATACGTCCGGATCGTCCAGCGGGATATCCTCGGGCTTCATGTCCACCCCGATCTCCCGCATCATATCCAGCGTATCCCGGATCACCGTCAGCGTCCGCAGCCCCAGGAAGTCCATCTTCAGCAGACCCAGCCGCTCGATGGTTCCCATGGGATACTGGGTGGTGATGACCTCGTCGTTCCGCTGCAGCGGCACATATTCCATCACGGGCTTCCCGGTGATCAGAACCCCTGCCGCATGGGTGGAGGCATGCCTCGGCATCCCTTCCAGCGTCATGGCCGTTTCCAGCAGTTCCTGCACCCGGGGCTGATCCTCCGCCATCTGCCGCAGCATCGGGGAAATTTGAAGCGCCTTCTGCAGCGTCATTCCCAGGTCGAAAGGAATCGCCTTGGCCACCGCGTCCGTCTCCTGGTAACTCATGCCCAGCACCCGGCCCACGTCCCGCACCACGCCCTTGGCGGCCATGGTGCCGAAGGTGATGATCTGGCTCACGTGGTCCGCCCCGTATTTCCGGGCGACGTAGTCGATCACTTCCTGCCGCCGTTCGTAGCAGAAGTCCACGTCGATATCCGGCATGGACACACGTTCCGGGTTCAGGAAGCGTTCGAACAGCAGCTGATATTTCAGCGGATCCAGCATCGTGATGCCCAGGGAATACGCCACGATGGAGCCCGCGCCGCTTCCCCGCCCGGGGCCTACCATGATGCCGTTGGATTTGGCATAGTGGATGAAGTCCCATACGATCAGAAAATAATCCACGTATCCCATCCCCGCGATGGTCCGCAGCTCGTATTCCAGCCGATCGTACGGCGGATCCCCGGCTTTGGCGTCCGGATACAGCTTCGCCATGCCCTCGTTGCACAGCCGACGCAGCATGCCCTCCGCGGTTTCTCCCTCCGGCACCGGATAATGCGGCAGCCGGATCACGCCGAACTCAAATTCCACGTTGCACCGCTGCGCGATCTCCGCCGTCCGGTCCACCGCGTCGGGAACGTATTTGAACAGCTCCCGCATTTCCTGTTCGCTTTTGACGTACAGCTCGTCGGTCTCCATGCGCATCCGCTGGTCGTCCTCCAGCGTCTTCCCGGTCTGGATGCACATCAGCACCTCCTGGGCGGGGGCGTCCTTCTTCTCCAGATAGTGGCAGTCGTTGGTGGCCACCAGCGGTACGTCCATCTCCCGGGCCAGGGAAATCAGCCGCGGCAGCACGGTCTTTTCATCCGGCAGCCGGTGATCCATCAGCTCGATATAGAAATGATCCTTTCCGAAAATGTCCTGCATGTCCCGCACATACTTCCGGGCGCTCTCGTCCTGCCCGTTCAGCAGCATCTTCGGCAGATCCCCGGACAGGCAGGCGCTCAGGGCAATCAGCCCCTCGTGGTGCTCCCGGATCAGATCATAGTCCATCCGCGGGCGGTAATAATATCCCGTCAGGAAAGCCTCGCTGGACAGGTACATCAGGTTCTGGTATCCCGTATTGTTCTCGCACAGCAGAATCAGGTGGCTGTTTTCCTTGCCGGCGGGGCTCCTGTCCTTCCGGTCCCGGGCGACGTAGGCTTCCATGCCGATAATCGGCTTGATTCCCGCGTCCTTCATGGCGGTATAGAAGTCCACCACACCGTACAGCACCCCGTGGTCGGTAATGGCGCAGGAATCCATGCCCAGCTCCTTCAGCCGCCCCACCAGGCGGCTGATTCGGCAGGCGCCGTCCAGCAGGCTGTATTCCGTGTGCAGATGCAAATGCGTAAAACTCATACCGCTCCTGTCCCTTTCCTCAGCTTCGCTCCGGATTATACCACATTCCGTCTTCTTTTCAAAATGTGACAAAGGGACGGTTCTCCTGACACATTTCTGCGGCAGGAGAACCGTCCCCTCTTTTGGCTTCTATTCGTTTGAAAACTGAACTCAGACCGATCCGTAGATCAGCTGCACGATTCCGGTGGTAACCGGAGGAACGAAGGTGAACAGCAGCAGCACGATCAGCAGAAGGATGTAGAACGGCACTGCTTCCTTGATAAACGGCTTGGTTTTGCAGCCGGTGACGGAGCAGGTCACGAACATCAGGGTTCCCATGGGCGGAGACAGCGCGCCGATCGCATTGTTGAAAATGTAGATCATGGCGAACTGGATCTCGTTGATGCCGAACTGGGCCGCGACGGGCGCCAGCAGCGGAACCAGCACGATCATGGTTGCGTTACCTTCGATGAACATGCCGGCCAGCAGCACCAGAATGTTCACAGCAATCAGGAATACGTATTTGTTCGGGCATACGCTGACGATAAAGTCGGTCAGCTGCTGCGGAATCTTTTCCTTGGTCAGCACCCAGCTGAAAACGGACGCCGCGGAAACGATCAGCATGATGCCGGCCGTGGTGGTCACCGTTTCCTTGCAGGCCTGAATAATGGATTTGAAGGTCAGCTCCTTATAGGCAAATCCGAGCACGACCGCGTAGAGAATCGCGACGGCGCCGGCTTCTGTCGCGGAGAAAATTCCCAGCCGGATCCCGCCGATGATGATGATCGGGAGGCACAGGGGCAGCAGCGCGGGACGCAGAGTCCCCCAGAATTCCTTGCCGGACATGCGCTTGGTCCGGATCGGAACATACCCGCGCTTCTTGGAGATGAAGTGCACCAGGATCATCATGGCGATGCACAGGGTTCCGCCGACCGCGATGCCTGAGGTGAACAGCTTGCCGATGGAGACGTTCGCGATGCAGCCGTACAGGATCATGGCGATTCCCGGAGGAATCAGCGGCGTGATCATGGCGGAAGCCGCGGTAACGACAGAAGAGAACTCCTTTGAGAATCCCTTCTTCTCCATTTCAGGCACCAGCATTTTCGCTTCCATGGCGGCGTCAGCCAGGTTCGATCCGGAAAGGCCGCCCATGAGGGTGGACAGTAGCACGTTCACCTGCGCGAGGCCGCCCGGAAGGCGCCCGGTAATGGCGGAGCAGAAGTTCATGATCCGGGTGGTTACGCCGGAATAGTTCATGAACACGCCCGCGCACACAAAGAACGGGATGGCCAGCAGGGAGGAGCTTTCCGTTCCGGTGACGGCCTTCTGTCCGAAAATGATCTGGTTGATCCCCGGGCAGAAGAGGAAGTAAATCGCGGAGGCGCCGAAGACGGCCACAAAAACCGGTACCTTCATGAACAGAAGCACCAGCATCAGGACCGCGGAAATTCCCAGCACCACATTGGTGCCCAGCGCGGTGCCGACGCTTTCCAGCGCGGGCTTAATCCAGTTGATATTCACCGCGAGGAGAACAGCGGCAGCCGCGATGATCGAAAAAGCCCAGGGCTTCTTCATGACGAAGCGCAGCAGCGCAAACATACCGGCTGCGCCGACAATGCCCAGAATCAGTTCAAGGGTCATTTGGCAGTCACCTCCGTCAGATCGGGATCAGCCGGAGGCGCGATCCGGATATCATAGCGTTCCACGAAGGACGGCAGATACTTGGACAGCAGATAACTGATGATCATCAGTCCGCAGCCGTAGGGAGAGATTCCGTAGATCAGTTCGTACGGAATGCCGAGGATGGCGGTGCCGCGGTGTGTCTTGCCGAAAACCTGGGTAATATACTGCTGGCACTTCACCATCAGGAAGGTCAGCGTGAAGATAACGATAACGTCGATCACGTATTCCATGATCTTTTTCCGGTTTTCCGGAAGCGAATCGACGAACATTTCGATCGCCACGATACTCCCCTGGCGGAAAGCCACGCTGGCGCCGAGGAAAATCATCCACACCTGGCAGAACGCCTGCGCTTCCTCCTGCCACAGCAGAGGCGCTTTCAGCACATACCGTGCAATCACGGCGGTAAAGGTCACCAGCGTCAGGATGATCAGCGCGATGCTTGCCAGAAAGAGGTCAAGATTGCAAAGAATCTTCACCCATTTTTTCTCTTTCAAGGGTCGTCACCTCTGTTTCTGATGAGGTAAGGGCGGAAGATGGAACGTCTTCCGCCCGGATGAAGGAACAAAGCCTGTGATTACTTGCCCATGGCAGCCAATACGGTCTCATACAGGCCGTCGGACCAGCCGAAGGTGGAGCCGAGCTCGTAGAACTTCTTGGCACGCTCACGGAAGGTTTCCAGATCTTCTTCGGTGGGCTCGTACACGGTGACGCCTTCAGCTTCCATCAGTCCGCGGTAGTATTCATCCGCGGCAGCCTGCTTCTCGTTGTTGTAGACGCCGGCTTCCTTGCCGGTCTCAATCAGGGCCGTCTGCTGCTCTTCGGTCAGGCTGTTGAACCAGTCGGCGGAGCAAACCCAGTTGGTGAAGTTCAGGACGTGGCCGTCCAGGATCAGGTACTTGGCAACTTCATGATGCTTCCGGCCGTACAGGGTGGACAGGGGGTTTTCACCGCCGTCGATCGTTCCCTGCTGCAGCGCGGTATACACATCGCCCAGCGCCATGCCTACCGGGGTCGCGCCGAGAACTTCGAAGCCTTTGGTCTGAATCTGGTTGGTGGGAACGCGGATCATGAGGCCTTCCAGGTCGCTCGCCTGATGGACGGGCTTGGTGGTCAGGGTATGCCGGGCGCCATAAGCCCAGTTGGCGGCGACGAGCTTCAGGCCCAGCGCTTCCAGCGCGTCGGTCTGGGTCTTCCACCAGTCGGATTCAATCAGCTTCCAGCATTCGTCCCAGCCGTTGAACAGGAAGGGTCCGAAGACGATGCCCATGTCTTTCACGCCGTAGTCGGCGAAGAAAGCGCCGTCCGCCAGGGTCATGATGGGCTCGCCCAGAAGCATCTGGTCGATCAGGTCATTCTTGTTGCCCAGCTGAGAGTCCGGGAACAGTTCGATCGTCAGGCCGACATTGCGCTCCGCCAGCAGTTCCTGCCACTTCTGCAGGCCTTCGCCGACGGGCTCAGACAGGGAGTTTTCGAAGCCGATCTGCAGCACTTCGTCAGCAGACGCGGCGGCCAGGGAAAGAACCAGGGCCAGGGAAAGGAGAATGGCAAATACCTTTTTCATACGGGGATACCTCCTTCAATAATGATAAATGAGTACCTATGCTGAAGCCGGCGAAAACTCCGGCATTCAAACCGTAAGCAGATGATCAGAACTCGATCATGACCTTCAGCATGCTGCCGGCATTCTGATGGAAATCCTCGAAGGCCTGCGCCGCTTTTTCGAAGGGATATACGTTGGTCACGACGCCGTCCAGCTTCAGGCCCTGATTTTTCACGGTGTCGATCAGCTCCTCAAAGTCACGGGTCAGCGCGTTCCGGGAGCCGAAGATGTTCAGCTCCTTCTTCTGGATAATCGTAAAGTCCAGATCGATGTTGTGCTTGCCCACGCCGATGACCGCCACGCGTCCGCCGAAGCAGGCGGCGTCCAGGCAGTTCTGCAGCGTGGAGGGCAGCCCGACGCATTCCACGGTTACGTCGAAGCCGTTCTGATCGGTGATTTCCTTCCAGGCCTTGTCGAAGTTCTCCGGACCGTCGTTGAGAATCATGCCGTCCAGGCCGAAATTCATGGCATATTCCAGCTTTTTCGGCGCGACATCGCAGATCCAGACCTTCGCCCCGCGGGATTTCGCCGCGATGGCCGCCAGTACGCCGATGGTTCCGGCGCCGACGACCAGCACCTTATCCCCTTCTTTCACGCCGGCGCGCTGAATACCGTGGTATCCGATGCAGAACGGCTCGATCAGCGCCAGCGTTTTCGGATCCAGGCCCTTGCCGTCAATCAGGCGGGAAACGGGCATCACCATATATTCGGAGAAGCCGCCTTCCCGCTGAACGCCCATGGTCTGGTTGGACATGCAGGCGTTGACCAGTCCTTTCCGGCAGGAATAGCATTTTCCGCAATTGAAGTAGGGATTGGCGGTAACGATATCTCCGGCCTTGAACCCCCGGTCGTTTTCGCCGATCTCCACGATTTCAGCGGAGAACTCATGGCCCGGGATCCGGGGATAGGTCAGATAAGCATTTGTCCCGCGGTAGGAATTCAGATCGCTGCCGCAGATCCCGCCGAACAGCGGGCGCAGAAGCGCTTCGTCTTTTCCGGGAACCGGTTTGTCAATCTCGCGGATTTCAACGACAGAAGGGGAAACGATGGTAATTGCCTTCATAAGCAGCCGTCCTTTCAGAATAATTGATCATCCGCCCGCGAAGCCGCGAACGGAAAAACCGTCTCAGTCGTCCTCGTCTTCCTCAAAGACGTTCCGGGCATTCCGGTTGGTCTTCATGACATAGTCCACGATGGCCAGCTTGGAATTCTCGATATGCCGGAGCATGGCGGCGGAAGCCAGATCCCATTCTCCCCGGATGCAGTCGGCGGCGATTTCGTAATGCTCCTGCTGTGTATCCCCAAGCCGTGCCTCTTCTGATGTCAGAATCCGGTACCGGTGCACCTGATCCTCGATCATCGCGTAAACTGACTTGTAATACCGGTTGTTGCTGGCCGTAATAAAGATCTGATGAAACGCGTGGTCCAGGTCAAACTGCTCCTGGGCGGTCAGATCCTGGCGCTCAAACTGGCGCATATACTGCGCGTATTCCTCGTCCGGAATCCGGTTCCCGTACCGGAGCACCACTTCCGGCTCCAGCATCCGGCGCACCTCGAACAGCTCCCGGATACTGTTCATGGAAACCCGGTTCACTTTGATGCCTTTCTTCGGTTTGATGGATACAAGATTCTCCTGTTCCAGGCGGCTGACGGCGTCCCGCACCGGTGTGCGGCTGGCGTTCAGCTCCTCGCAGAGCATATCCTCCGTCAGCAGGGAACCGGGCATGATCTCACACGTAATGATTTTACGCTTCAGCGTTTCATAGGCGACCTGCTTCAATGGGGCGTTTTCACTCACGTGCGGTTCCCTCCCTTCCAGGATCCTGCTGGAAGCCGATTCATGGCATCGGTTTCAGGAATGATTATACTGATGTATACAACAAAAGTCAATACGGGATGTGTAAAAAATTAATTTTCTTCCCAGAATTGGTAAAAAAGAGATATATATGGATATTTTTCAGAAAATATTGACATTAGTCGTCATGTATTGTATACTTCATTTTGTCAGAATTGCCGAACAGGCAGAAACAGGAGGAGGAAAAGCGCAATGGCAGCCTTAAATTACAAAGTTCTGAAAGAATCCGGATATGATGGATACGTCCTGGAAAAAGGCGTGGAAAAAGTCATGCAGTTCGGGGAGGGCAACTTCCTCCGTGCCTTTGTCGATTGTTTTATCGATATCGCGAATGAAAAAGCCGGCTATAACGGCAAGGTCGTTCTGGTGCAGCCCATCGCCCAGGGTCTCACGGATCTGATCAATCAGCAGGAAGGGCTTTATACGCTGTATCTCCGGGGAAGCGAGAACGGGGTGAAGGTGGACGACAAGCGGGTCATTTCCGCCGTAAGCCGGTGCATCAATCCCTACACGGACTGGGATAAGGTCCTGGAATTCGCCCGCAGCGACGATCTGGAGATCATCGTGTCGAACACCACCGAGGCGGGAATCGTGCACGATACGGAGAGCACCTTTGACCAGACTCCGCCCATCAGTTTTCCGGCGAAGCTGACCCGGGTGCTGTACGAGCGCTGGAAGGCCGGCAAGCCCGGCATTATCATGCTGAGTTGCGAGCTGATCGACAACAACGGCAAGGAACTGCTCCGCTGTGTGAATCAGTATATTGACGACTGGAAGCTGGAGGATGAATTCCGCCGCTGGGTGAACGAAGACAACGTTTTCTGCTCCACCCTCGTGGACCGGATCGTTCCCGGCCGGATCCGGAATCCCGAAGAAGTCAAAGCCCTGGCGGAGAAGAACGGCTATGACGATCCGCTGACGGACGTGGGCGAAGTGTTCGGCATCTGGGTCATCGAAGGCCCGGACGGCCTGGAGGACCGGCTGCCCTTCAAGAAAGCCGGCGTGCCGGTGATCGTGGTGCCGGATGTAACCCCCTATAAGAAGAGGAAGGTCCGCATCCTGAACGGCGCGCACACCGGATTTGTCCTGGGCGCGTATCTGGCGGGCTTCGATATCGTCCGCGACTGCATGCACGACGATACGGTGCGGGGATACATGAACAGGATGCTGTATGAAGAAGTGATTCCCACCCTGCCGCTGGACAAGAAGGATCTGGAAGATTTTGCCCGGGCGGTGCAGGACCGTTTCAACAATCCCTTCGTCAATCACGAGCTGATGAGCATCAGTCTGAATTCCACCAGCAAGTGGCGGGCCCGGAACATGCCCACCTTCCTGGATTACGTAGCAGAAAAGGGAGAACTGCCCAAATGCCTCACCACCAGCTTCGCTGCCTACGTCGCGTTCTACAGCAATGATATTCAGGAGCTGACGGACAAGGGGCTGGTCTGCCGGGCGCCGAAGGGAACCACATACACGGTGAGTGACGACCGGTGGGTGCTGGAGTTCTACTGGAATCACCGGAATGACAGTCCGGAGGAACTGATCCACGCCGTGATGACCAACACGGAAATGTGGGGGCAGGATCTGACGGAAGTCCCCGGGTTTGAGGCGGCGGCTGTCCGGATTCTGAAAAAGATCCGGGAAGAAGGCGCGCTGGCGGCCTACCGGGACTGCCTGGCCTGACGGAAATCCAGGATGCGGACATGAACGAATACCGGATTTGAAATGGAGAACAGGCATATGAACGAAATGGTTCGGATTTCATCGCAGGATATGGTGGCGGTGGCCCTCAAGCCGCTGAAAGCCGGAGAAACCGTATCCTACGGTGCCGGCACGGTTACCCTGAAGGAAGATATCCCCATGGGGCACAAAGCCGCCCTACGGGACATCCGGAAGGGAGAAGCGGTGATCAAATACGGCTTCCCTATCGGGGAGGCCACGGAAGACATCCCGGCCGGAGCGCATATTCATACCAATAACCTGCACACGCTGCTGAAGGGCGAACAGGAATATGAATGGCACCCGGCGAATCCGGAGATCCGGAAAACGGAAACGGTAACCTTCCGGGGATATCCCCGGGAGAAGACCCGGCCCGGCATCCGGAACGAGCTGTGGATCCTGCCGACCGTCGGCTGCGTGAACGACGTAGCCAAAGCTCTGGCCCAACGCGGGCAGAAGCTGGCCGGCGGCAGCGTGGAAGGGGTTTACGCCTTCCCTCATCCCTACGGCTGCAGCCAGCTGGGGGACGATCAGGACAATACCCGGAAGGTGCTCGCCGATCTGGCCACCCATCCGAATGCCGGCGGCGTACTGCTGCTGGGGCTGGGGTGCGAGAACAGCGGCATCGATCAGATTAAGCCCTGGATGGGAGATTACGATGAGAGCCGGGTCCGGTTCCTGGTCTGTCAGGAGGCGGAGGACGAACTCGAGGCCGGCATGAAGCTGCTGGAGGAACTGGCGGAGCGGATGCGCAGGGACCGCCGGGAAGACTGCGGCGCGGATCAGCTGGTGGTCGGGCTGAAGTGCGGCGGATCGGACGGGCTCAGCGGAATTACCGCAAACCCGACGATCGGCGTTTTCAGCGATCTGCTGACGGGTATGGGCGGCACGACGATTCTGACGGAAGTGCCGGAAATGTTCGGGGCGGAAACGATCCTGATGAACCGGTGCGGCACGGAGGAGCTGTTCCGGAAGACAGTCCGGCTGATCAACGATTTCAAAGGGTACTTTGAATCCTATCACATGCCCGTGTACGAAAACCCCTCCCCCGGCAACAAGGCCGGCGGGATTACCACCCTGGAGGATAAAGCGCTGGGCTGCACCCAGAAGAGCGGATCCTCCCCGGTAAAAGGTGTGCTGGCCTATGCCGAAAAGGTCACGGCGCCGGGGCTGAACCTGCTGTCCGCCCCGGGAAACGATCTGGTAGCCTCTACGGCGCTGGCGGTATCCGGCGCGCAGATGGTGCTGTTTTCCACAGGGCGGGGAACGCCCTTCGGATGCCCGGTGCCCACGCTGAAGATCGCTTCCAATACGCCCCTGGCGCAGAAGAAAAAGAACTGGATCGATTTCGACGCAGGCAGGCTGCTGGAAAACCGGACGCTGGAAGAGCTCGGCGCGGAGCTGATGGAGACGGTGCTGAAAACAGCTTCCGGCGCGCCGGCCCGGAACGAGGAAAACGGCTTCCACGATCTGGCGGTCTTCAAGCAGGGCGTCACGCTGTAAAGAACCCGGGAAAAATGTACAAAGAACATCTCCGGTGGCCTTTGCGGGCCGCCGGAGATCTTTTTAGCGTTTTTTCACCTTTTCGCCCGCCGCCGGATCCAGGATCACGTCCACGGACGGATGCAGCTGCAGGATCGAAGTGGGCACGCGGTCCGTCACCGGTCCGAAGAGTGCCTCCTCTATGATGTCCGCCTTGTTTTTTCCGTTGGCGCAGAGCATGATATGCCTCGCCTGCATGATCTCGTATATGCCCAGCGTGATACCGCCCAGATGCACGCTGTCCGGAATCCCGGTCTCATCGTGAATACGGCGGTTCAGGCGTTCGTCCATCTCTCCCGGATGCGTGCGGGCATCCAGCGGTGTTCCCGGCTGATTAAAGCCCATATGCCCGTTCTCACCGATGCCAAGCTCCTGAAAATCGATCCCGCCGCGCTGCGCAATCGCTTCATTAAAGCGGGCGCACTCCGCCTGCATATTTTCCGGCACGGTGAGCGGCATCAGATAATTCCGCATGGGAATCTCCAGCGGCTCCACCACCTGGCGAAGCAGCATGTCATAACAGCTGCCCGCGTACGTCCGCGGAACGCCTGTCACCTCATCCATTCCAAACACCGTAATGCGGGACGTATCGAAGCGATATTGCTTCCATATTTCCGCCAGCGCGGCGTGGATTCCCGTCGTGGTTCTCCCGGTGGCAAAACCGATGACCGCGTTTGGCCGGTCGATGATCTGCCACGCGATGCGCATGGCTGCCAGCTGATAAAACGCATCTTCCGAAGGCGCAATCAGAATATTCATGTGTTTTTCCCCCCCTATACCTTCCGTACCGAATCTGTTACCGCTGCCTGATCGTCCATGACTGCCGCCAGCAGGCTTATCCAGCGCGCCGCGGCGGCGATCCATACTTCCTTGTACGTCGCGTTGTTTGCCTGAGGCCAGAATGGTTCGTCCGCGTCGCCACGCGTTTCCACGCCGACAGGCACGGATCCCGTGAGTTCGCCGGGAAACACTGCGTACTGGGAGGGATACCGCGATCCCATGCCGTACTGCAGGCTTTGCCGGAACGGATTCTTCCCCCAGACCCAATAACACTGCTCCTGCGCGATGTCCAGCAATTCGCGGTCACCGAGATAAAGCCCCGCAGCTGCCGCCGCACGTCCCTGGGACAGCAGCACCGTATTGTTGCCCCGGAAGGAAAACCATACCGGGAACAGGCGCACCACCTGGCCATCCTCCAGGGAAATACCGTGTGCGAGCTGTGCGCGGTAGTGCACTTTCTCCTGCTCATAATCAACCAGCAGATGGGACAACTCAAAAGCCTCCCGGTTTTCCTCCTCGCCCGGCTGATAAACCCCCGCGGGCAGCATACCGTAAGGCGCCGCGTAAGGCGCCAGAGCCTTGAGATAGCGTGCGTAAAGTTCCAGCGCTTCTTCGTACGCCTGCCGGTTTGGCAGCTTCCGATCCGCCCGCAGGGCATTTGTCAGTGCTTCCGCAAAAAGGTGTTCACGGCACTGATGGTTGAAATGCATCAGCATACTGTGCTCCTCATCCCGATAGAAAGCCCCCGGCAAGGCTCCGTCATGCTCCTGGCACCGCAGCAGGCGATCGCCGTATTCCCGCAGCGGCGGCAGATATTCGGTTTTCCCTGTCACACGATACAGCTGCGCTGCCGCCCATACGATCACCGCGTCATAGAGAGATGCACCGGAAGAGTAGCTGTGTTCATACATGGAGGGCCTGCATATGCCGCGTTCCCGGTAGGCGTTCAGCCCAAAGGCAAAGTCTTCTTCGGCGGCTTCCAGTGCTCCCTCGCTCAGCGCACGCATATGGTCCTGCAGCGCTTCCGCGCTGAAGGCCTCTATACCAGACAGCAGCAGATTCTCAAAGGGCTGATCGTGCACGCGCACCGAAATGTCGTCCATGGTTCCGTGCTGATTGTCCGTCCAGCGGGTCGCGCCTGCGCTGGTTGCGCGGTACCCGTCCCCAAAGCGGGTACGCAGCACGAAGTCCAGCCCCCATGCTGCCTCCACCCGCAGACGTGCCGCCAGTGCGGGTTCCTTTGCCCTTTCCGCGGCATCCGCTGCCTGCATCAATGCCTGTACCATCTCGCCGGTCTGCAGAGTCTGCTGCGACACATCTCCCGCGTCATGCCATCCGCCCGCGTAGCTGATCTCACGTCCGTTATGTTTCGCTACGGTATCCAGATGGCATGCGCAATGCCCGCCCGGGACGCCGTACCCGCACCGCTCGCCGTACACGAAATTCAGCGTCTTCCAGAGGCTCTCCGCCGCCAGGTCTTTCCGGATCGCGACCTCCGTCTCCAGCCCGCCATAGACGAGCCGATAAGTCCCGGCAGCGATAACCGGCGAAAAATCCAATTGGCAGAATTGTCCCTTTTCATTCTCAATCTTTTTTGCCTCTCCGGTATACACGACAATTCCCCGCGTGTCCAAAAGGCTGAACGTCTGTTCCCCGCGGTCAGGCGCGACAGCGATCTTTTTTCCTTTGGGAAAATAGCCGGCCAGCGGCAGCGCCAGCCCATGGCACTGCCATCCCTCATAAGATTCCGGCTCGGCAATTTCCTCCAGCCGCACATCCTTGAACTGCAGCTCCGCATACTCTGCCATACCGGTGTTCCGTCCGCACAGGAGCACGTAAAAACGGATGCCGTACACGCCGGATGCTGTCAGTTCCGGAAATTCCCAGCAGCATTCGTTCCATTCATGATTACGAAGATTGAAGGTCGTTTCCCCTTCCCGTCCGTACGCGTCAGCCTGTCGGCATGAAATACCCACGTTAATCGTCACCACAGATGCCCCGTTGAATTCCGGGCGCACACGGAAACACAGGCGGTTGTATCCCCGCCATGTTTCCGCGTCATCGCGGAAACAAGCGTCCGCCTGCCCGAAGTTTGTATAGTCGCCGTCCTGCGGCGCTTTCTCCGGCCATCGCTCCTGCCGCAGGGGGAACCGCAGCACGAATCCGTTTCCCCGCGCCGCGATCTCACCCGGGCTTTCCTCACCTGAAACGGGAACGCTCTGAAGCGGCAGCGACCGCAGCGGTTCCTTCCGCAGCAGCTCCTGTTCCAGGGATTTTTCAGGGTGCAGAGGCAGAAGCTCCTGCAGATACAGGCTTTGTTCAACTTCCTTCTGCCATTCCGGTTCTCTCATTTCTCCGCACGCTCCTTTGCCAGCTGCATGCCCGTCGCCGCGGCGCCGATCACCCCTGTTTCATACGCATTGAACGCTGACAGCACGATCCCTTTGCTGACACCGCGCATTGTGGCCGCGTTCATCCTGGGCCGCAGTCTCTCCAGCACCCAGCCGTCGCTGACCACGCCGCCTCCCAGGATAATCAACTCCGGATCTGTCACACGCACAAGATTCATGATCAGCGCAGCAAGCACATCCATGCCGTATTCCGCGATCCGCTTCGCCAGCGCGTCCCCGGCGTCCGCCAACCGGAACAGCTTATCCGCGTCCACCCGTCCCCGGGCATTCAATTCCAGCCGCGTATCAGGAACCTGTTCACGCAGCCGGAGATACTGCGTCGTAAAACCAGTACCGGAGACGATGGTCTCCACACATCCCTTCCGTCCGCAGACGCAGGGTGTCTCGTCGCCCAGGCTGACGCACATATGCCCTACCTCGCCGGCATTGTTGTTCGCGCCGCGCAGCACCTGTCCTCCGGTCACAAAGCCCGCGGCGACACCTGTGCCCACGTTGATGTAAATAAAATTCTCTACGCCGCGCCCGTGTCCCCACAGGAGTTCCCCTGTCGTTGCGCTGCGCACGTCGTTGTCGACGGCAGCCGGTACGCCCGTCTCGTCTTCGATGATCCGCGCCAGTGGAATCGCCGGTCCCGTCACTTCATGACTGATGGAGATCCATCTGCCGTTCTGATGATCTGTCACGCCGACAATGCCGATCCCTGCTCCCTTCAGTTCTCCCTGAACACCCATGGTATGCAGATAATCACGAAGGGACGTTTTCAGAAGTTCCACCGCCTCATTCTGTGTAAGCGTTCCGGTATCATAGCGTTTGCTCTGCAGCACCTGGCCCTGGCTGTCCACCTCACCGATGAGCAGCTTTGTTCCGCCATAATCCAGTCCCAGATACGTATCCATTATATCTCTTTCCTCCTCAGCGGGCGGACAGCAGCTCCAGCATGGCCCCGGTCAGGGAATCCGGCACCTGCATCATGTGCAGAGCGGCAAGGAAGTGTACGGGATCCGGATTACTCCGGGCCGCCTGAAGAATTTCGTTTTTCAGGTCATAGGCGATCTGCGCGCGCTGCAGCAGTTCCTGCAACCTGCCGGCGAAATCAGGTGCCGGCGGCTCCGGGAAGTTCTCCCAGCGCAGGCAGCAGGAAGCCGCCTCCGTCGCAAGGCGAAGCGCGCGGCGTTCCCTATCATACACGGCGCAATATCCGCAATCGGCGGCGTCCGGCGCCCGGTCGGCAATCCCGTTCAGCTCCACCGCATATCTCCGGTTTGCCGGCAGCAGGGAGGCGTCTCCCTCCGGCGGCAGGATTTCCACTGTCAGTCCCCTGCCACGGGCCATCCGGATCCGGGTCACCGCCCGGCGATACTCCGGATCATCCGGCAGTTTGCCGTTGTCCTCGATGATTTCTGTTTCTCCGCCGGCACCGGGATACAGGCGCAGCAGGATCTCTTCCGGCAGCTCCGCGCCGCTCTTCGGCCGTTCCGCAGCATCCAGGGGCAGGATACCGCCTTCCCGGACCAGCACCGGGATCGTATCCAGCGGCCGGTACATCTTCAGCTGCCTGCCGCCTTCGTACCGCAGGCCTGTGAAGAAATCCGTCCAGATTCCTTCCGGCAGCCAGACTTCCGTCTCTCCCAGCAGCGTCTCCCGGTCCATGGGCCGGGTTACGGGACATACCGTCAGGCAGTCCCCCAGCAGATACTGGTTCCTGCGTCTGAAATACAGACTCCAGTCTCCCTGATAATCAAAGTACAGAGGCCGCAGCAGCATGCTTCCTTCCTCGCTGCATTTCACGTTCTGCGTATACAGCCAGGGCAGCAGCCGGTGGCGCAGGCGCAGGAAGCGTTTCATAACCTCTGCCTTCTCCGCCGGGAAGGTCCAGGGCTCCTTGTTCATAAAGGGATTGTTGGAGGAATGCAGCCGCATAATGGGTGAAAATACGCCGAACTGCACCCAGCGCGTGGTCAGCTCCGCGTCAGCCGCGCCGCGCATATGTCCGCCGATGTCGTGGCTCCACCAGCCGTAGCCGATGTTGGCGGCCGTCGCGGTGAACCAGGGCTGGAAATCCAGAGATTTCCAGGTGATACAGGTGTCTCCGCTGAAACCGATGGGATAGCGGTGGCTGCCCGGCCCGCCGAAGCGGCTCAGGATCAGGGCTGGATGGCCTGTTTTCAGAGCGTGCAGATACCGGGTATGATTCAGCACGAACAGGGGATCCATGCCGGGATCGGTCGTCCCTCCCTGCTGCTGCCAGTCGATCCACCAGAAGTCCGCCCCGTTTTTTTCCAGCGAAGCCAGTACCGCCTCCTCCAGCGCCTTTATATAATTCCCGCTCGAGGCGTCAAAGGAAAGCGTTTCTCCGGAGGCCGGATCCACGCCCATTGCCTCAGCCATCTGAGGGTAAAGCTCCTCGCACGGACGGACGCCGTCCGCCGGATGCTCGTTCATCGTCACCCGCAGACCTTGCTCGTGCAGCCAGCCCAGCAGCTTCTCCGGTTCCGGAAACAGCTCCCGGTTCCAGGTGTATCCTGTCCAGCCGGTGCCGTATTGGGGATCGATCTTCGTCACGTGCCAGTCCATATCCAGCACGGAAACAGCCAGGGGGATCTCCTCCTGCTGAAAGCGCTGCATCAGCGCCTTGTACGCTTCCTGGGTATAGGGATAGTAGCGGCTCCACCAGTTTCCCAGGGCAAAGCGGGGTACCGCCGGCACCTTGCCGGACAGGCGCAGGTAATCCCGCACAGCCGCCCGGAAATCATGTCCGTAGGCAAACAGGTACAGGTCCTCGCCGCAGGGCCGGGCCGGGAGCAGTTTCCCGGTTTCATCCATGCCCATGGATGCGCTGTCGTCCAGCACCGCGAATCCGCCGAAGGACGTGATCCCCTCTCCCAGCGGGATTGCTCCGTCCGCCCCATCCAGCGTCCGCGCCGTTCCGCCAAGGGTAGCCGGAGCGTCGCCGTAGTGCCATGCGCCGCCGAGTGCTGCGTTTTCGCCTCTTGGTTCGGCATACAGCCCTGTGGCGGAAAAAGGCTGCCGGTCATACCGAAGCCGGACATATTCTGTTTCCACAGTCAGCTGCTCTTCCGTCTCCGTGCAGGTGAACGCCGGCACAGGGAACTCCCGGCACAAAGCCATCTGGGTGGCGGTTTCCCGGAACTTTCCGTCCGCCGCGTATTCCAGCCGCAGCAGCCGGTCGGTCAGTACGGTCACGCGGAAATACTCTCCCCGGATCACGGCCTTGGGATCCGCCTGGGGACGAATGGACCACAAATCTGTCGCTTTCATCATGGCACTCCTTTTTTTATGCTGCTGCGGGCCAATTCAGCCCTCTGATTCTTCATAATGAATGAATTCTGCCGATAATGCTTTTTTCCTGCATGCTGCATGGATATGTTGTCTTTATCTCCGTTTCTTCATCCGGCGTTTTCCCTGTGGAATTGTCATCCGGCATATGGTATAATCCGGATACAATCACAAGAGCAAAAGAAAGTGAGGAAAGAGTATGAAGCAGGCCCGTATCACCCTTCATCCGGATTACACGATCGGTGAGATCTCTCCCCGGCTGTTCGGCGCCTTCCTGGAGCCCATCGGCTCTATGGTCAACGGCAGCATGTTCAACCCGAAGCATCCCACAGCCGACGCCCAGGGCATGCGGCAGGATTTCATCGCCGCCCTGCGGGAGGCCGGCCTGCCGGCAGTGCGGCTTCCGGGCGGCAACTTCGTTTCCGCGTGGCAATGGAAGGATTCCATCGGCCCCGTATCCCAGCGCAAAGCGCACCTGGACCTCGCCTGGTTCCAGTATATCACCAACGAAGTCGGCCATGACGAATACCTGCAGTGGGCGGAAAAGGTTGGGGCCGAACCGGTCTACACGGTCAACCTGGGCACCGGTACCCTGCAGGATGCCGTGGACTGCGTGGAATACACCAATCATCCGGGCGGCACCTGGTGGTCGGATCTCCGGAAGAAAAACGGGCATCCGGATCCCTATAACGTCCGCGTCTGGTGCCTGGGCAACGAAATGGACGGCCCCTGGCAGGTCGCTTCCTATGAGCGGGATCCCCGGGGCTACGGAATTCTGGCCCATGAAACCTCCAAGGCCATGAAGTTCGCGGATCCCCGGATCGAGACCATGGCCTGCGTTTCTTCCTCCCCTTTCCTGCACCATTATCCTGACTGGGATCTGCAGGCCCTGACGGAGTGCTACGAGACCGTGGACTACATTTCCTTGCACCACTACCATTCCGCGCCGCCGGATCTGCCCGGAGCGCTGCTGGCCGGCTATCAGGCCTATGAGGAGTATATCCGCACGGAGATCGCCCTGTGCGATTATCTGCGCACCAAACTACGGGTAAAGAAGACTATGATGCTGGCGCTGGATGAATACGCCGCCTTCTTCCGTCCCCGGGGCGAGGCGCATCTCGGAAAAGGCGGCCGCCAGAACGCCGCTTCCTTCCTGAATCTGGATCCGAACCGCACCTATGTCCGTCACGATCCGGATGACTGGTCCACCCGGCGCATGCCGCCGTCGGACGGAGAGATGATGCGTACGCTGGCGGAAGCCGGCATTCTGCTGGTGCTGCTGCGCCATGCGGACCGGATCCGCATCGGCTGCGCCACCGGCGGGCTGAACTCCCTGTGCCGCACAGACCGGGAGCATGTGTGGAAAGGCGCCTCCTTCTATCCCTTCGCGGATATGCTGCGCGTTGCCGGGGAAACCTCCCTCTCCTGCCGGGTCACCTGCGATACCTACGACGTTCCCGGATACGCCATTGACGATATGAACCAGTACGGCGGGTTTGAAAACGTCGCCACCGTGCAGGCTGCCGCTGCGCTGGATCCGGAAACCGGCGCGCTGACGCTGTTCGTGCTGAATGCCGCGCTGGAGGACGAGCAGGTTCTGACCGTGGATCTGTGCGGCTTTAAAGGCCTGACGCTGTCAGAGCATACCGTCCTCTGTACGGATGATCCGAAGGCAGCAAACACCTTCAGCCGTCCGGATGTCATCGTGCCCCGCGTCCTGAAAGGCGCCGCGCTGGATGAAGGCGTCCTGACCGCCAGGCTTCCGAAAGCCTCCTGGAACGTTTTCCGTTTCGTCTGACCGGTTCCCGGGCAGACGAATGAACCCGCTCAGTTCGCTGAGCGGGTTCATTGCGTTATCCTTCCTTTTTCAGTCTCTGCCTGCGCAGATGCAGATGGTACGGAACCTGCCACGCCAGCATGGCGGACCAGCCGGCGACGCAGGCCAGCCCGACACCGGGAATTCCCATGGTGGGCACACACAGCAGCGTTACCAGCACCCGTACGGAAATCTGGGTCAGCGTAGCCAGCAGCGAAGCCAGCATATGCCCGGTTCCCCGCAGATATCCCTGATAGCCGTTGGTCAGGCATGGCAGGAAGTAGCAGAAACCGATGATGCTGAAATAGCGGATTCCTTCTTCAATCATGGCTCTGTCGGCAGTGAACAGGGACATCATCGGGCCCCGGAGCAGCAGCACGGTAAGAGACATGGCAAGGCCCACCGCTCCCTCCAGCAGGATGGCGGTCCGGAATCCCCGTTCCGTGCGTTCCTGGTTGCCGGCGCCCACGTTCTGGGCGGTAAAGGCGGTAATCGCGGTGGAGACGCTGCGTCCCGGCAGCAGTCCGATATCCTCGATTTTCCGGGCCGCGCTGAAGGCTGCCGCGGCCGTCACGCCAAGGGTATTTACGCTTCCCTGGATAATGAGGTTGCCGATGGGCTGCGCACATTGCTGCAAGGCCGTCAGCCCGCCGTAGGACAGCGTTTTCCGGGCCAGTTCCCCGTCGATGCGCAGCCGGCGCCAGGAGAAGCGCAGCAGCGGCACCCGGCGGCTCACATGCAGGATGCAGAGCACCGCGCTGACGGCCTGCGCCAGCAGGGTCGCCAGCGCGGCGCCAAACACGTTCATACGCAGCAGCGCCACGAACACCAGATCCAGCGCCATATTGAGCACAGTGGCCAGCATCAGGTACCGCACGGGGGTCCGGGAATCACCCACGCTCCGGAGAGCCGCGGCGTAGATATTGTACAGGCAGGTAAACGGCATCCCGGCGAAGATGATCCGCAGATAGGTTCCGGCCGGCGCGAGCGCTTCCGGCTGCACCCGCATCCAGCGGAAAATGGAATCGGTCAGCGGCAGTCCGGCCGCCGGAATCAGCAGGGAAAAGATCAGGCCCAGGGAAACGGTGGTTTTCATCTCGTCCAGCAGCTGGTCCTCTTCCCCCGCGCCGAAGAAGTTGCCCATCAGCACGGAAGCGCCGATACACACGCCGGATACTCCCAGAATCAGCAGGTTCATGATCTGGTCGCACGTTCCCACCGCGGACAGGGCCTCGTTCCCCACAAAGCGCCCGATCACGATGGTGTCCACCATGTTGTAGGACAGCTGAAACAGATTGCCCAGAATCAGCGGTACGGAGAAATTCACCAGCTGCTTCAGGATATTGCCGCCGGTCATCCGGGTTACCCGCTCCTTCGCCATGAAGCCGCCTCCTTCCGTGTCTTTCCGGGTCGTTCCTGATATTTTTTCGGTTTGGAAACAGGGCTTGACAATTCCCGCCGGAATTGTGTTACTATTTCAGTCAAGAAGATTTCAGTGGACCCGGTACGCGGCAGAAAGGGACGGCAAAGAATGAAAGGAAAGCTGAGCTCCTATTTCGGAACACAGGATATGACGACAGGCAAGCCTATGACGGTATTGCTCCATTTCTCCATTCCTCTCCTGGTGGGAAACCTGGCGCAGCAGCTGTATAACACCGTGGATTCCATCATCGTCGGCAAGTATATCGGGGATACGGCGCTGGCGGCCGTCGGCACCGCGTCGCCCATCTTCATGCTGCTTCTCACGCTGCTGATGGGCATATCCACCGGCGCCAGCATTCTGTCCGCGCAGTATTTCGGTGCGCATGACCGGGAGAATCTGAGCCGCTCCGTCGGCAGCGCGATTTTTCTCACGGCCGGCAGCGGCATCCTGATGACAGCGGTCGGGTATTATGCCTCCGGCTGGCTGATTCAGATGATCCATCCGCCGGAAGCCGTAGCCATCGGCGCCACCACCTATCTGCAGATTATCTTTCTGGGGTATATCGGCAACGCGGCATACAATATTTTTGCCGGCGTGCTGCGGGGTATGGGCGACAGCTTCTATCCCCTGGTATACCTGATCGCTGCCTGCCTTCTGAACATCCTTTTGGATCTGCTCCTGGTCCGGTCCATGGGCATCGCCGGTGTCGCTCTGGCCACCATCATGGCCCAGGCGCTGTCCGGAACCCTGTGCGTCCTTCGCCTTACCCGTCTGAAGGACACCGTTGATCTGAACCGGAACACCCTCCGTCCCGATAAATTCCTGACGCTGAAACTGTGCCGGCTGGGCCTGCCCGCCGGCCTTACCCAGGCGATCTTTTCTCTCTCCGCCATCATCGTGCAGAACCTGACGAATTCCATGGGCGAAGCGGTAATCGCCGCCAACGTCGCCATCATGCGGGTGGACGGCTTCTGCATGCTGCCGAATTTCACCTTCGGTACCGCCGCCACCACCTATATCGGCCAGAACATCGGCGCCCGCAAGGCGGACCGGATCCGTCAGGGGACGAAGGACCTCCTGCTGATCGCCGTGATCTGCGCCTCGGTTCTGGTGGCGTGCATCCTGCTTTTCGGCCGCGACCTCATCGGGCTGTTCACGGAAACGGAAACCGTGCTGGAAATCGGCGTCATGGGTCTGCAATGGCTGGCTTTCGGCTATCTGGCCTTCGCGGTCAGCCAGGTGCTGCAGGGAATGATGCGCGGCGCCGGGGAAACCATGCTCCCCATGTGGGTCAGCATCATCACCACCGTCATTCTCCGGATGCCCCTCGCCTATCTGATTGCCGGCTGGACCCGTTCCGAAGCCTGGCCGAACGGGCATCCCGTCGCCCTGTTCTCCACCCTGCTCTTCAGCTGGGTGGTGGGTACGCTGATCAGCATCGTCGCCTACCGCAAGGGCTGGTGGCGGCGCAAGCTTCCCGAGGATCTGCAAAAGGCCCTGTAATCCTGAATACCGGTCTCAGGATTCAAAGCGGATTTCTGCGTTCAGCGCCCGCATGATTCTTTTTCTTTCCAGACTGGTATCCTTTCGTTTGAAACCAGTGTTGCAGATTTCCCAGAGGCAGTAAATCCCGATATTGGTGATCGCGTTCATAAAAAAGTTCATCTTGTCGATTCTGGCCATCAGATAGTTGACCGTGTAATACGCGGCCACACTGATCGCCGCCAGCAGAATCACACGGGAATACCATCTGTACAGATACTGCGTCGTCCGTCTGTATTCGTCCTCGTAATGGGAAATATAGGCTTCCCGGAAAATCTGCTGGGAAGACTCGTTAATGGGGTCGCTGTAGATTGTCAGCGTCATGTGCTCCCCGGCGTACCGCTCCGTGAACCGGTTTACAGCTTCATAGACGACCGGATTGACCTCCGCGTGCGGCAGAATCACATGGCGGTCAAACAATTCGTCCTTGCTGAGATGCAGCATCAGATCTTCCTCATATTGGATGGGAACGATGCTGTGCTTTTTCTGAAGCAGGGCTGACAAAGACCGCCTTTTGCCGCTTTTTTTCTGACTCACAGTGCAATCCCCTTTTCCTGTTCCTCAAAAGTCCTTTCGGACTGTTTCATTTTACATCGAAGAGAAACTGTTCACAACCGCTTTTCGTATTTTTTCAGTGTCCCGGCGGATCAATATCGGCCAGTTTCTGTATGTTTATACCCGATCCTTCATATGCGAATATTTCTCTGCGAGGGACTGCGTTTGTTCTCGGATTTCTTCAGCGATAATTCTGCACCGGTTCCGGGATAATCCGGCCTTTTTCCCAACCGCAAGCAGTTCTTTCATGCCGGGGTCACGGCCGTTCCCGTCAACAGTGGTAGTGTGTTCCCCGTAATACGTCGTACTCCAGGTAAGATCGTATGCCGGTGACAAATGCCACTGATCGGTTTTCTCGTCGTACAGATAAGTGAAATTTTTCGCGTGATCGTCCCGGTTATGAGCAAATACGTTGAAGCACATACGCCGAAACATCTGCTCAACCTCTTCCTGCCGGTCACGGCACAGGATCCTGGTCAGCTTCATCAGGGTGTGGTAGTCCAGGCTCGGCGTTCGCCAGTCCAGTTCCAGGATGGCGGCCGCTGTCAGCATATGAATCCGCCGGAGATTTCCGTCCGCCTTGCGCTCCCGGTCAAAACGTTTTACCGCGAAATAACCGGCGCATCTCCGGGAAGGCATCAGTTTCGACTTAGGCACGTGAATCCCGCATTCTCCGGCACAGTCCATGTACTCCTTCTCCATCGTACCGGACTCCGGATCTTCCGTGGAAGCCGGGAACTTGACAATCCATTCTTCCGTCATGACCTTGGGCCGCGCACCTCCGCTGGAACCTGCCATAGCGAACATCATATCCGCGTCTTCGGTTTCTTCACGATTGAGCAGCTTCCGGCATTCCTCTGCCAGCAGGTCCAGATCTCCCAATGAAATCTGGTGCCACGCTTCCCAGGCTGGCTCATAGGAAAGCGCCCCCATGCCGGAATTGCCGATGATCGCAAGCCTGGTCAGCTGCCCCACCTGTGCCGGATCTATTCCGCGATGTTGCAGCATCCGGTTCATAAGCAGCTGACCCCAGGCATCCGGCAAACTGTCTGCAAAAATGCCGAACAAGCCGTTGAAGTGACGTGCAGAAGGAACGAAAACCGTTTCTTCAACAGGAAGCGAAAACGGACTGATCGGAAAGCCTTCCGGGATCCAGGCCGGCGTATAGGCAAAAGCGACCCTATGGTCCGCCGTCTCAGACAGAACACCGACTTCTCTCCCCTGAAAAGATACCGTCAGCTTATCGCCGTTCATGAATGACCTCCTCAATATTCCGATACGGAACATCGGTAAACATGTGCCTGATCTCATCCGTGCACCCCAGTGCAATAGCAAGCTTTGTCAGAGAAAGCAGTGAAATCTGCCCGGAAGTTTCAAAACGCTTGATGCTCCCGTAGCTGACGCCGCTCATTTCACTCAGGGTCTGCTGCGTGAAACCGCGACGCTTTCTGATTCTTTTTAATCTGAATGCCAGCTGCTGATTGATTTCCTCCGCCGTTTCCCATTCATAGCTTTGCATAAAGCATGCTCCTATAGATAATATATTATCCGATTTATTGTTTAGTTGCATATTATGGATCAAATATGATCCATCTGCATTGTATCATGTGAACCGCAAAAACACAACAGCGAATTCACGGATTGCCTGAATCTTGACAAACCGGCCGGAACCGGTACAATAAAGCAAAACCGGCCGGAAAAACGGTCATTGTCAGAGATGAAAGCCTATGATGAGAACGATATCGGTTAATCAGGCAAAGCAGTTTATCCTCCGCAGACAGGGGTTGCTGGGGAAGCATCTGTTCACAGGGAAAGACGGCGCGTATCGGTATGTTCGCCGGGCCGGCTGTATTCAGTATGACCCGGTGGACGTCTGCGGGAAAAATGCCGAGCTGACGCTGCAGTCCCGGGTGAAAGGCTTCCGGAAAAAGATGCTGGACGATCTGCTGTACCGGGACCGTCTGCTGGTGGATTATTCGGACAAGGAGCTATCCATCTGGCCCAGTGAGGACTGGCCTTACTTTTCCGGATACCGGGAAAGAAGCGTCGCCCACGGAAACGCCTTCGCAGGCATTCCCGAGCTGGAAGCGGAAGCCATCGATTATATCCGGGCCCACGGCCCGGTCAGCAGCGATACGCTGCCGATCCCCGGAACCATTTTCTGGCATTCCTCCATGCACTGGAGCGGGCACTGGCATAAGGAATCCCCGGCCGCCCGCTCCGTTCTGGAACAGCTGTACACCGACGGCGTATTGCTGATTCACCACAAAAGCGGATCCAGAAAATTCTATGATCTGGCGGAGAAATATCTGCCCGCGGCTTTGCTGACCGCGCCGAACCCCTGTCCGGACGAAGAGTCCTTTCTGGCCTGGCGGGTCCGGAGAAGAATCGGGGCAGTCGGTCTGCTCTGGAACCGGCGGTCGGACGCGTGGCTCGGGATCAGCATGAGCCCGGAGCAGCGTGAGGCTGCTTTTGCCCGGCTGGAAGCCTCCGGCGCAATCGCGCCGCTGCAGGTAGAGGGAATCCGGTTCCCCCTGTATATGCTGTCAGATGATCTTCCGCTGCTGGAAGCGGTCCTGTCCGGCGAGGCGGATGTAAAGCCCCGTCTGGAATTCCTCGCGCCGCTGGACCCGATGCTGTGGGACCGGAAGCTGATCGAAGCCCTCTGGGATTATCGGTATTCGTGGGAAATCTACACGCCCGCGGTCAAACGAAAATACGGGTATTATGTTCTTCCGATGGTATACGGGCAGGAGCTGATCGGCCGGATCGAAGCAGCCGCGGACAGGAAGAACAGGCAGCTGATCCTCAAAAACATCTGGTACGAGCCGGCTGCCCGGCAGACAAAAAAACTGAGTCTTGCCGTCGATTCCGCCGTTCAGCGCCTTGCCCGGTTTAATGGCTGCAATTCTGTCATATGAACAGCGGCGAAGCCATGGGAACATCGCCCTGTTTCTTCGTTGACTTGCAAAAATGCAGTTGATATAATGAGGCAAACAGCCAGTGATTTCATATGAAGGAGGATCCCCCTATGAAGCGCTTCTCCCTGAGCGGTCCCTGGACCCTCGACATCCCCGGCACGGATTTTGCCCGGGTTCCCGCGTCGGTTCCCGGCTCCGTCTATCATGATCTGCTGTCCGCCGGCCTCATCCCGGATCCCTTTTACCGGAACAACGAGGATGCGCTGCTTCCCCTCATGGACAACGACTTTATCTATTCCCGCTCCTTCACCATGCCGGAGGGCTGGGACGCCTGCGACGCGGTGCTCATGCGCTGCCACGGGCTGGATACCCTGGCGGAAATCCGGCTGAACGGTCAGCCCGTAGGCCGGGCGGATAACATGCACCGCATCTGGGAATACGGTGTGAAATCCCTGCTACGGCCCGGGGAAAACACCCTGGAGGTCACACTCTTCTCCCCCACCCGCTGGATCCGCGAGCGGTACGCGGAGAAGCCGCTGGAAGGCGCCGCCGACGCCATGCGCGGCTTCCCCTATCTGCGCAAGGCCCATTGCATGTTCGGCTGGGACTGGGGTCCCCATCTGCCGGACGCCGGCATCTGGCGGGAAATCGAGCTGCTTGGCGTCGAGGGCGGCCGGCTGGAAGACGTCTACGTCACCCAGGCCCATCAGGACGGCAGCGTAACCCTGACCGTGGCTTCCCGCCCGGAAATGCTGTCCGCCGCGGAGCCGGAAATCTCCGTCACGGTGACAGGGCCGGACGGGGAAACCTTTTCAGCTGCCGGCTGCTCCTGCGAAATTGAGATTCCATCCCCAAAGCTCTGGTGGCCCAGCGGCATCGGCGATCAGCCCCTGTATCAGGTGAAGGTTACGCTCTCCGCCGGAGGCTGGGTGCTGGATACCTGGAAGAAACGGATCGGCCTGCGCACGCTGACCGTTCACCGGGAAAAGGACGAATGGGGCGAATGCTTCTGCCACCGGGTCAACGGCGTGGATATCTTCGCCATGGGCGCGGACTATATTCCGGAGGACAATCTGCTGCCCCGGGTTACGCCGGAACGGACCCGCCGTCTTCTGGAGGACGCGAAGGCTGCCCGCATGAACACGATTCGGGTGTGGGGCGGCGGTTACTATCCGGACGATTTCTTCTATGACGCCTGCGACGAGCTGGGCCTGCTGGTCTGGCAGGATTTCATGTTCGCCTGCGCCGCCTACGATCTTTCCCCGGCTTTTGAGGAGAACGTGCGTGCCGAGTTCGTCGACAACGTCCGCCGGCTGCGCCACCATGCGTCCCTGGCTCTGTGGTGCGGGAACAACGAAATCGAATCCTTCGTTCCCTTTGGAAACTGGTATGGGGAAAAAGGGCTGATCGCGGACTATATCAAGCTGTTCGAGTATATTATCCCACGCATCCTGGAAAAAGAGGATCCCCAGACCTTCTACTGGCCCTCCAGTCCTTCCTCCGGCGGCAGCTTTGACGAACCCCACGCCGACAACCGGGGCGACAGCCATTACTGGGCAGTCTGGCACGGCCTGAAGCCCTTCACCGATTACCGGAACCATTACCTGCGCTATGCCAGCGAGTTCGGCTTCCAGTCCTTCCCCAATATGCCGACCATTGAGAGCTTCACCCTGCCGGAGGACCGGAACGTCTTCTCCTTCGTGATGGAGAAGCACCAGCGCAACGCCAGCGCCAACGGCAAGATCGCCGAGTATCTTTCCCAGACCTATCTTTATCCTTCCTCCTTCGATACCTTCGTCTTTGCCTCCCAGCTCCTGCAGGCCCAGGCCATGCAGTACGGCGTGGAGCACTGGCGCCGGAACCGGGGCCGCTGCATGGGCGCGATCGTCTGGCAGCTGAACGACTGCTGGCCGGTCACCAGCTGGGCCAGCATCGATTACGCCGGCCGCTGGAAAGCGCTGCACTATTATGAGAAGCGCTTCTTCGCCCCGGTGCTGATCTCCTGCGCCGAGGAGGGTACCCTCACCCAGTGCACCAACGTCAACATGGAGCCCTTCCCGCTGAAGAAATCCGCCCGCCTGAACGTGAGCAACGAAACCCGGAGCGATTTCCGCGGCACAGCCCGCTGGAGTCTCCGCCGGCCGGACGCCTCCGTGATCCGGGAGGGCAGCTTCCCGGTCGCCGTGCCTGCCCTCTCCGCCTGCTGGCTGGAGGAGCAGGATTTCAGCAGCGAGGACACCTGGGGCTGCTACTACGCCTATTCCCTGGAGGACGAATCCGGAAGCCCCGTGGGCGGCGGCACCGTGCTCTTCTGCGCGCCGAAGCATTTCCGCTTCGAGGATCCCGGCCTGGAGGCTCATGTGGAAGGCGATGAAATCGTCGTCACCGCGAAGGCCTATGCCCGCAGCGTGGAGCTGCGGTGCGGCCCGGATACCCTGCTGGAGGACAACTTCTTCGACATGAACGCCGGCACCCGCCGGGTCCGCGTGCTTCGCGGTTCCGCGGAAAATGTTTCCGTCCGCAGCGTATACGATATCCGCTGATCCCTTTCCGTAAACGACACCCGGTTTGCCGCAGGCAGGCCGGGTGTCTCCGTAAAAAGAGGGGCTGCCCGTGCGGGCAGCCCCTTTGATGACGCCTGTTTCCGATCCGGAGATTACCGGCCGAACTGCGCGTCGTTGTTGCCGGAGACGGTGGTCCACATTTCCAGCATGTTGATCGGGTCGTTGAAGTCAGCGATCCAGCCGTTGCGGGCGATGCCGAAGTTGCCTTCCTTGCGCTCGTTCAGGAACACGGCCCAGTCGATGGACTTGA